>JBEIUO010000453.1:0-3319 GCA_040374335.1 Phycisphaeraceae bacterium | reverse complement strand
GCCATGGAACTCGTCGACGGCGACAAAAAGGTCATCGTCACCATGGAGCACACCGACAAGGGCGCCGCCAAAATCGTCAAGCAGTGCTCCCTCCCGCTCACCGGCCAACGCGTCGTCGACATGGTCATCACCGAACTCTGCGTCCTCGTCATGGACCCCGCCAAACGCCGCTTCACCCTCACCGAACTCGCCCCAGGCGTCTCCGCCGACGACGTCATCCGCCAAACCGAAGCCGAAATCCTCATCGCCCCCACCCTCAAAACCATCGCCGTCTGACGTCGTTCCCCTCCACCACCAACGCAGCACCACTGTCTTATTTGCTGCTTTGCTGCTTTTCGCTTTGCTGCTTTCCTCAGCACCCCGCATCCCACGCGCCAAAGAACGTAATCACATCATCGCTGTCCACGCCCCCACTCCCATCCACATCCGCGCCCGCGGATCCCGCGTCCCACGCGCCGAAGAACGCGATCACGTCGTCGCTGTCGACACCACCGTCGCCATCGAAATCCCCCACGCACGCCGGCGCATCGACCGAGATCGTCACCGTCTCCGCCACCATCACGCACGGCACGCTGAGCTCACCCCGCGCGATGTTGAAGTTGTGCGAGCTGATGTCGTTGAACGCCCAACTCCCCACCGCGTCCAGGATGTTCAGGCTCGGCAACGTCCCCCCACCCGCGAACGTCCGCGAGTACTCAACCCCGTAGTTCGCGACATTGATCGCCACCGGAATCTGCGTCGGCACATCCGTACCCGCAGAAATGAAAAACCCATCAACACCCGGGTCGTTGTTGCGGATCACAAAGTTCCACACCGGCGCACCCAGCAGCGGCACGTTCCGCCCGCCAATCGTCAGCACAAACGTCGAGTTGATCACCCGATACCCACGCACCCGATTCGCCAGCGACGGCGTCGGACTGTTCACGAACACATCCGAGTCCACATCAAACCGCATCTCCACCGCCGCGCCCGCAGGCACGCCCGCCAGCAACCCCGTTCTGAACTGATTGCTCTCCACCGACCCCGTGACCCGCACGTGCACAACCTCAGCGCACGCGCCGCACGCCACCACACCACTCACCATCCACGCCGCGCTCATGCTCCGCATCATCATCGCCTCATCCTTCTGCATCCGCACACCAATCATCATCTCCGCCACGTCGCGCTCTCCGCCCCGTGACGCCTCTCGCGTGCCGCACTCCAGACGCCGCACAGATTAACCAGCATTCCCCACGGCACCAAGCTGTTCCGTAGCGTCCCACAAAGAACATCAATATGCAACAACGACGCATATTCATCCACTCGGCCGACTGCACAAGTTCCCTCCATCCCCGCCCGGCCGCCGTTGAGCCGCTCCACTACAACCCTCGCTCCACCTCCAACTCAGCCTTCACCGCGCGTGCGAGGTACTCGTACTGCTCCATCGTGTTGAACAACTGGCACGCGATCCGCAGAAAGCGTGCCGGCTTGCCTGCCAGTCCCCACACCGGCACCTGGATCCGGTGTTTCGTGCTCAGCGCGTCCCACAGCGCATCGTGCTGCTTGCTCGGCCGCTGCATCAGCCGCGCGTGCCGCGCCGCGTCGTGCGGCGGCAGGATCATCGTGCAGATCGAGCCGATCATCGAGTCCGGCGCGGGCGGAGTCATCCCGATCTCGCGGCACAGCATGTCGCGTGCCTCCAGCGTGAGTGCGCGGTTGCGCCGCATGATCTCGGCCCAGCCACCCTCCACCAGCCCCGCCATGAACCGCAGCCCGAACGGGATCGTCAGGAACGCGCTGGGGTCGCTGGTGCCGATGTAGTCAAACTCCGTCCTGAACTGCTCACGCCCCGCGCGGGCCTTCTCGGCGTTGTTGCTCAGCACCGTCGGCCGGATCTCCTCGCGAAGGTCATCACGTACATATAAGAACGCGGACCCCTTCGGCGTGCAGAGCCACTTGTGGCAGTTGGCCGTGTAGTACGACGGCCGCATCGCCTTCAGGTCGAGATCAGCAACCATCCCCGGCGCGTGCGCGCCGTCGACGAGCACACGCACGCCGCGCGACTCCAGTTCCCGCACGATCCGGTTCATCGGCAGCACGAGCCCCGTGGGGCTGGTCACGTGGCTCACCAATGCCAGCCGCGTCCGCGGGGTCACGCCCCGCACCAGCGCGTCCACGATCTCGTCCTCCGACTTCACCGGGAACGGCAGCTCGACGGACACGATGTCAAACCCGCTCCGGCGCGATTGGCGGCGCAGGTTGTTCATGCAGGCCGGGTACTCGTGCGAGTTGGTCAGGACCTCGGTCCCCGCGTCCAGATACCCCGCGTCCACGAGGCTGTCGAGCACGCTCGCCACGCCGTGCGTCGCATTCGTCACCGGCGTCACGCACGCCGCGTCCGCGTGCACGAACGCCGCGAGCGCACCCCGCGCCTCGTCCATCAGCGGCCACAGGTCCTCGACGAAGAACCGCACCGGCTCCGCCTCCATCCGCTCCTGCAGCGCGATCTGCGCGTGGTGCACCTCGCGCGGCAACCCGCCGAAGCTCCCGTGGTTCAGAAACACCACGGAGGGGTCGTGCATCCAGTACCGGGCAAACGACGATGGGCGGGGGAGTTCCATGGCTCAACCGTAGGGCGTAAACTACGCCCCTTGACCACGCCCGCCAACCCCAACCCCGCCGGCCCGCCCCTCTGGAAGCAGATCCTCTTCGCCGCCTGCGCCCTCGGCGCGGCGACGCCGTGGATCGGCGCGCCCATCGCTCTCACCGCGGGCATGGTCCTCGCCCTCGCGCACCTCACGGCCTGGCCGAAGCAGAGCAAGACGGTCTCCAAGTACCTGATCCAGGTCTGCGTCGTCGCGCTCGGGCTTCGGATCGACCTGCACAAGCTGGCCCAGGCCGCGACCGACGGCCTCGCCCTCGCGGTGGGGACGATTGCGGGCACGATCGCCATCGGGCTGTTGCTCGGGAAGCTGCTCAAGACCGGGCGCGAGCCCAGCGTGCTGGTGACGAGCGGCACCGCGATCTGCGGCGGCTCGGCGATCGCCGCGGTCGGCGGCGCGATGGGCGCGAGCAGTTCGTCGATGAGCGTCGCGACGGGGGCGATCTTCCTGCTGAACGCGGTCGGCCTGTACACGCTCCCGGTGATCGCGCACGCCCTGGGCATGAGCGAAGCCCAGTTCGGGCAATGGGCCGGCGTCGCGCTGCACGACGTGGCGAGCGTGGCCGGTGCCGCGGCGGGCTACCACGACCCCGCAACCCCGACGAGCACGGTGGCGCTCGACACGGCGAACATCGTGAAGCTGACCCGCGTGGTCTGGATCTTCCCGCTCGCGCTGGG
>JBEIUO010000448.1:0-3357 GCA_040374335.1 Phycisphaeraceae bacterium | reverse complement strand
CGCCGTTGATGACGTAGAACTGTCCGTCTTCGGACTTGGTGAACGTGGTTTCCTGACCGCCGGCATCGCAGCCTACGTTGGGTTCGCTGAGGCAGAAGGCGCTGAGCCAGTCCTTCGCGAGGTGCGGGAGCCATGTCTTCTTCTGCTGTTCGTTGCCGAAGAGCATGACGGCCTTGCAGCCGATGGATTGGTGGGCGGAGACCATCACCGCGGTGCTGCCGCAGGAACGACCGATGCGTTCGAGGACTCGGTTGTAGCTGGTGATGCCCATCCCGAGGCCACCAAACTCCTTGGGGATGGTCATCCCAAGGACGCCGAGGCTGAAGAGCTTGTCGATGACGGGGCGGGGGATCTCTTGGTCCTGATCGATACGGACCGCGGGGTGCTCGTTGCGGAGGTAGTCGTCGAGACGGGCGAGCAACTGGTCACAGGCGGCCTGTTCGGCGGCGTCCTGGGTGGGGTAGGGGAAGTAGAAGTCTTCCTTGAGGATGCCCCAGAAGAGGTTCTTCACGGGGCCCATCTTGGTGGGTTCGGTTCCGAGCCATTCCTCGGCTTCTTCGAGGAGTTTGCGGTCGGAATCCGAGATGCCCTTCATCGACTTCAGGTCAGCCATGGCTCTGCCTCGTGTGGTTAGGTCCGTGCACTTGCGAACTACTTTTTTGAGCGTGCGAAAAACGCCGCGATGAGCTCTTTACCCTTGGGAGTGTTGCGGAGGCGAACGAGTTCTCTCTGTTCAACATCCAGACATGCTTTCCAGCCGCGGGTGCTGGCGGCGTCGACTGCTGCGAGTACGGCCCTGCCCGGGTCGGACTCCCCCACTGCCAACCGGACGGAATCGATGGCCGCGACGACGGATGCCGCGACTGCCGGGCGTCCTGCGTGTCGGAGGGGAGCACCGTCACGGTTTCGACCACCCTGGGAGCGGCCGGAGACCCATGTCTTCGCGACCGAGCGGAGCGAGGATGCATCGGGAGCGACCTGATCAAACAGGCCCGCGGCCTTTGCTTCGTCGAAGGTGAACGGGGTGCCGCTGGCGGTGCGACGGATTGCATCGGCAGGATCGATTCGGGCCGCGAACATGGCCGTTCCACCCCAGCCGGGGCAGATTCCCAGGCCGGCTTCGGGGAGCCCGACCGGGTAGGGTCTACCGGGCTGGCCGTCCTTCGCGGGAGGAGGTGCCGCGATAAGGCCATCGCAGTGCATCGCGAGTTCGAGGCCGCCACCGAGCGCGGCACCGTTGATCGCGGCGACAGTAGGGAATGGGAGAGCGGAGATCATTCCGAAGACCTTTGACCCGTACTGGAGGTACGCGTGCAACTGGTCATCGCTGAGTTCTTGGATCGACTTGAGATCCGCCCCTGCGACGAACGCGCGTTCGGAGGAGGAGGCGAGCACCAGGCCGCGGAGCGAGGAGGAGAGGCTCGCGAGGGAGGCTTCGAGTCGTTGGATGAGTTCGAGGTCGAGGACGACGACTGGCTTGCCGGGTTGATCGAGGAGGAGCGTGGCGACACCCTGCGTGGGGCCGGCGGTGTCGATCTCGATGGTGAATGGTTGGGGAGCCATGCGAAGAACCCTGGGGGAAGAGGCCGCGCCCCCCCGCTCCGCGCGGGAATCTGGCGACCCCAATGAAGTCCGACCGGATCAGAACCAGTCTATACCCGGACCCCGTGCCGGGGAACGGGGCGACACTATAAAGGAGGGAGAAACTGATCGGATTTTGGTAGGAGTGTCTCGCGGGGGTTCGATTGTCGCAGCTGCGAGGATTGCCCACCGCCTATCGAGGTTAAACACCTACTCAGGGGTAAAGAGGTTCCCTGGGGGGTTCGATAGGTGGGCCGAGGAGACTTCGATGGGACCCAAGGACCTGGTGCGAGTATCGGACCGAGAGGCGAAGGCGTTGCGGGAAGCGTTGGAACGGCGCGCGGCGATGGAGCCGGATCGCTCGAAGCGGAAGCAGCACCGGGTTGACATCTCGGAGGTTGGCCGGATTGTGGTGGAGTTGAGGCCGCACGGGGCGGAGGCGATGTGTTATGTGGCGGTGCCGGTGGACCTGTCGGAGGGGGGGATGGCGTTTCTGCACGGGATGTTTGTGTACCCGGGAACGGCGTGTGCTGCGCGGCTGCGGACGTTGGACGGACGCATGGTGGGTGTGCTGGGCAGGATCGTGCGGTGCACGCTGGTGAGCGGGAGGATCCACGAGGTCGGGATGAAGTTCGAGTGCCCGGTGGACTTGGGGCTGTTCGTGAAGCTCGATGATGGGGACGGCAAGGGGTGCGGGGCGGAGGCGCTGGGGGAGATGTGGGATCGGGTGGAGGTGCTGTCGGACAAGATCAAGCGAGCGGCGATAGTGCGGGATGGTGTGGCGGGGGCGAGTTTGGCGCGGCAGATCGAACAGATCTGCCTGCGGGCGGCGTCGGCGGGATCAGACTGAAGGTGGGCGGTGGGCCATGGCCCATATGCCGCGCCAGAGGCCGGGGGTGCGGTCGTAACCGGGGTCACCGGGCTTGAGGCCGTCGACTTCTGGGGTGCGCCAGGTGATCATGACGAGACCGGCGCAGACGAGGACGAGCGCGACGAAGCCGACGCCGGTTTGGGTCTCGAGACCTTCACTCCACCATTCGGCGTGCCAGTGTTTGATGGCGGAGGAGGAGGCCCGGCCGACGAGAGTGGCGACGTAGGCACCGACGGGCATGAGGCCGAGGGCGAGGGTATTGACGACGGAGAGGACTCTGCCGCGCATGTGGTCGGGGACGAGCATCTGCATGGCGCCCATGGAGGTGTTGAAGGCCCACATCCAGAAGAACCCGACGAAGAACATGAAGGTGCCTGCGAGGTAGACGTTTTCGGAGAGACTGAAGAGGAGGATCCAGATCCCACCGAGGAGAACGCTGAGGGGGATGAGGTGGTGTTTGGGGTACCAAGGCGGGACGTGTTTGATGGCGAGTCCACCGGCGACGGCACCAGCACCCATGATGCCGGTCATGATGCCGAAGACGCTTTCTTCGCGGCCGTACACGAGTTTCACGGTGAGCGGGAGGAAGCGGAGGACGGGGGTTGCGAAGAGTCCGAAGACGGTGGTGGCGAGGAACGCGGCGCGAGGACCGGGGTTGTAGAAGACGAAAGCGAGTGCTTCGCGGGTATCGGCGATCATGCTCGCGTACCAGGGGCGGCCGTCGTTTTTCGGTGTGGCGGGCGCGTCCGGGGTCTGCATCACGGCAATCATGACGCAGATGAAACCGAAGGCATTGATGGCGAAGAGTGGTCCGGCACCGGCCCAGCCCATGATGAGTCCGGCGAGCGCGGGGCCGATGGTTCGGGCGGAGTTGAAGGAGATCCCCTGGAGGGTGATGGCCTTGT
>JBEIUO010000340.1:0-4035 GCA_040374335.1 Phycisphaeraceae bacterium | reverse complement strand
CGCGCCTTCTGCGCCAGTCGCTGGCCTTGAGGTCGCGTTCGTCGAGTCGCCGTTTGTCTTTGACGGTCGGTTCTCGAACAACGCTTGGCTGCTCGAGATGCCGGACCCCGTCACGAAGGTGACCTGGGACAACCCCATCGCGATCGGCGCGGCGACGGCGGCGAAGCTCGGACTCAAGGACGCTGACAAGGTCAGCCTCGAGGCCAACGGCAAGAAGATTGACGCCGCCGTGGTGGTCGTCGCGGGCATCGCGGACGACCAAGCGGTCGCGTACCTCGGCTGGGGCCGCGACTTCGGCAGCTTCCTGCCCTACCACGAGACGGGCGTCGTCGGCTTCAACGTGAACCCCGTCCGGAGCACCGCAGCGGCCGACATTGCGGGCGCGAAGCTCTCTGCGACGGGCGGCACCTACACGCTCGCGCGCACGCAGATCTTCGACAGCCAAGCGCCCGGCTTCGGCTTCGCGGCGCGACAGCTCGTCCGCGAGGCCGAGTACGCCGACTTCCAGAAGAACCCGAAATTCGCGAAGGCGGGGATTCTGGAGCACGGGAAGCCGCGCCCCAAGGCCGCGGTCGTGCACCCGCCCGAGAAGGGCATCTACGAGGAGCTCAAGTACGACGGCCAGTACCAGTGGGGCATGGCCATCGACCTGAACGCCTGCACCGGCTGCGGCACGTGCATGGTGGCCTGCTCCGCGGAGAACAACATCTCGCCGGTCGGCAAGGACCAGACCCGGCGCGGCCGCGAGATGCACTGGATCCGCATGGACCGCTACTTCGTCTCTGACGAGGGGAAGCCGGCCGACGAGGTCCAGGTCGTTCACCAGCCCGTGGCCTGTCAGCACTGCGAGAACGCGCCGTGCGAGAACGTCTGCCCCGTGGCCGCGACGACACACAGCCCCGAGGGCTTGAACGAGATGGCCTACAACCGCTGCATCGGCACGCGGTACTGCGCCAACAACTGCCCGTTCAAGGTTCGCCGCTTCAACTTCTACAACTTCGCCAAGGACTACCCCGAGACGCTGCACATGGGGCGCAACCCCAACGTGACCGTGCGCTTCCGGGGTGTCATCGAGAAGTGCACGTACTGCGTCCAGCGCATCAACGCGGGCCGCATCGCGTCGAAGAAGGCGACGACGCCTGAGGCGGCCGCCGCGGCGATCAAAGCAATCACGCCCGCTTGCGCTCAGGCCTGCCCGACGGACGCCATCGTTTTCGGCAACATCGCCGACAAGGAGTCTGCGGTCAGCCGAGCGCGCGCGCTCGACCGAGAGTACCGGCTCCTGACCGAGCTCAACGTGAAGCCCCGCACCTCGTACTTGGCGAAGGTGCGTAACCCGAACCCCGAGCTGGGGAGCTGAGCGAACATGGCCACCCACGATTCGCAGTCGGAGACCATCTTTCCGCCCCCGCTTGTCTCGGGGAATCACACCTTCCACTCGGTGACCGAGGCGGTGTGCAGCGTGGTCGAGGCGCCGCCCAGTAAGGGCTGGATTGCCTCGTTCCTCGTGGCGCTCATGGGCCTGGGCATCCTCGGCATCTCGGTTGGCTGACTGATCTGGGAGGGCACGGGCGTCTGGGGCTTGAACCAGCCGGTGAGCTGGGGCCTCGCGATCGTCAACTTCGTCTTCTGGGTCGGTATCGGCCACGCGGGCACCCTGATCTCCGCGATCCTCTTCCTGTTCCGGCAGAAGTGGCGCACGTCGATCAACCGCTTCGCCGAGGCCATGACGATCTTCGCCGTCATGTGCGCGCTGGTCTTCCCGACCATTCACGTCGGTCGCGTGTGGCTCCTCTACTGGGCGCTCCCCATCCCGAACCAGATGGGCATGTGGCCCAACTTCAAGAGCCCGCTGCTGTGGGACGTGTTCGCGGTCTCGACCTACTTCACAGTGTCGTTGCTCTTCTGGTTCACGGGCCTGATTCCCGACTTGGCCACGCTGCGTGACCGCGCGAAGAGCAAGGTCGCCTACTGGGCCTATGGCATCGCCTCCCTCGGCTGGCGCGGCGCGAACCGTCACTGGCAGAACTACGAGAAGGCGTACCTGATCCTCGCGGGCCTCTCGGCGCCGCTGGTCCTCTCGGTGCACACGATCGTGTCGTTCGACTTCGCCGTGTCGGTCATCCCCGGCTGGCACACGACGATCTTCCCGCCGTACTTCGTCGCGGGCGCGATCTTCTCCGGGTTCGCGATGGTGATCACACTCGCTGTCCCGGCCCGCAAGATCTTCAAGCTCGAGGACTTCATCACGGTCCGTCACATCGAGAACATGAACAAGATCATCCTGACCACCGGCATGATGGTTGGGTACGCCTACGCGATGGAGTTCTTCATCGCGTGGTACAGCGCGAGCGAGTACGAGTCCTACACGTTCGTCAACCGCGCGTTCGGTCCCTACGCTTGGGCTTACTGGATCATGGTGAGCTGCAACGTCATCACGCCGCAGCTCTTCTGGTCGAAGAAGATTCGAACGAACATGACCTGGTCGTTCATCCTCTCGATCTTCGTGAACATTGGCATGTGGTTCGAGCGCTTCGTCATCACCATGTCGCTCCACCGTGACTTCCTGCCGTCCGCCTGGGACTACTACACGCCGACGATGTGGGACTTTGGGTGCTTCATCGGCACCTTCGGCCTCTTCTTCACGCTCTTCCTCCTCTTCCTGAAGTTCCTGCCCTCGATCGCCATCGCCGAGGTCAAGGGTGTCATGCCGCAGGCCGACCCTCACTGGGAGGGCTACGGACAACACGGCGACCACGGCCACGAGGCGCAGCCCGCGCACGCCACCGCCGACAAGGGGGGCCACCATGGCTGAGAACAGAATCTGGGGGCTCGTCGCGCGGTTCGAGAACCCCGCGACGCTGCTCCACGCGGCCACGGGGCTGCGCGACGCCGGCTACAAGCGCTACGAGGTCTGGTCGCCTTTCCCCGTGCACGGCATGGACAACGCGATGGGACTCAAGCGGTCTATCGTGCCTTGGATCGTCTTGGGCGGTGGTTTGACCGGCATGGTCGGCGCGCTCCTCCTCCAGTGGTGGACCGGCGCCGTCGACTACCCCGTCATGATCGGCGGCAAGCCTTTCTTCGCCTTCGAGTTCGCCACTCCGGTGACCTTCGAGCTCTCTGTGCTTCTGTCCGCGTTCGGTGCGGTCTTCGGCATGATCGCCCTCAACAAGCTGCCGCAGCCGTTCCATCCGCTCGACAACATCGCCATGTTCCGTCGCGTGACGGACGACGGCTTCTTCATCTCCATTGAGGTGAGGGACCCGAACTTCAGCCTGGTCCGCAGCCGGGAGCTGCTCGAGTCGCTCGGTGGCCTCAACGTGACCGTCGTCGAGGAGGGCGAGGCATGATTCGCACCCTGATCGCCGTCGCGCTCTTGTCGAGCTTGGCCGCGTGCCGAGGCGAGCCCTCGAAGCTCCCTCCGATTCATCTGAACCCGAATATGGACACGCAGGACAAGTACAAGGCGTACGGCGAGTCCAAGCTCTTCGAAGACGGCCGCACGATGCGCCCCATCCCCGAGGGGACCATTCAATACGGCGCCTCTCGCGCCGACGACGCTCTGTACCGCGGCCGTGACGAACAACGCGCCACCGAGGCGGACGAGTACGGGCCCTTCACGGCGGAGTGGCCCGAGGCGCTCAAGCTCGACGCGGCCCTCATGCAGCGCGGTCAGCAGCGCTACAACATCTACTGCGCCCCCTGCCACGACCAGTCCGGCAACGGCAAGGGCATGGTCGTCTTGGCAAACGCAGGCCTGACGCCGCCCCCGTCGTTCATCAGCGCCGAGGACCCGAACGCGAAGCGCATCGCGGCGATGCCTGTGGGTGAGATCTACGACACGATCTCCCATGGCAAGAACACGATGCCCGGCTACGCCGCGCAGATCCCCGTCGAGGACCGCTGGGCCATCGTCGCCTACCTGCGGGCCCTGCAGCGCGGCCTACAACGCCAACAGCACGGAGTACGAAGGTCTGAGCATCACGCCGACCGGCATCGACCCGCAGCAGTGCCCCAAGGACCTGCTGGAGT
>JBEIUO010000321.1:0-4177 GCA_040374335.1 Phycisphaeraceae bacterium | reverse complement strand
TGGTACCACTCGATCATGGACTGGCACCACCCGGACGCGAAGGGTGAGGCGTTCCCGAAGTACGAGCAGGTGCTGCGTTCGCAGGTGACGGAGCTGTTGACGAAGTACGGGCCGATCGACGTGATGTGGTTCGATGGCGAGTGGATCGGGGAGTGGACGCCGCAGCGCGGGCGTGCGCTGTACGACATGTGCCGCGAGCTTGCGCCGAAGGCGATCATCAACAACCGCGTGGGCAAGGGGCGACAGGGGATGGCGGGGCTGACGGCGGGGGATCACCCGGGTGACTTTGGCACGCCGGAGCAGGAGGTGCCGACGGGCACGGTGCTGGAGCAGGCGTGGGAATCGTGCATGACGATGAACGACACGTGGGGGTTCAAGACGAACGACCACAACTTCAAGTCGACGACGCAGCTCGTGCGCACGCTGATCGAAACGGTGAGCAAGGGCGGGAACTTCCTGCTGAACGTCGGGCCGACGGCGGAGGGTGAGAGTCCCGCGGCATCGGTGGAGCGTTTGCGTGAGATGGGCACATGGATGGCGGTGAACTCCGAGTGCATCTACGGGAAGACGGCGGCGCCGTTCAAGAAGACGCCGTTCGGGCGCGTGACGTACGGGGACGGGAAGCTGTACGTGTGCCTGTTTGATCTGCCGAAGGAGTGGGCGGCGCGGGAGGTTGTGCTGCCGGGGCTGCGCGCGGAGTTTGCGTCGGCGGAGTTCCTGGCGGATCCGTCGATCAAGCCGACGGTGGTGCAGAGCGACGATGGCGTGGTGATCTCGCTGGATCGCTGGCCGCACGATCCGCACGCGGCGGTGCTGCGGCTGACGCTCGCGGACCCGAGCAAGCCGCTGCGGGTGGAAGAGACGCCGCTGAAGCAACCGGCGGCGGGGGCGTTTGTGCTGGAGGCGGCGGAGGCGATGGTGGTGGGGCACTCGGCGCGGTACGAGGCGGACAAGCGGTGCATCGGGTACTGGATGGACGCGAAGGACCGCGTGGTGTGGCAGGTGCGGGCGACTCGTGTGGAGTTGTGCCCGGTGACGGTGACGCTGGCGTGCGAGCCGGCGTCGGCGGGTGCGGAGGTGGACATGGTGTTCCCGGGGGGCACGCGGCGGTTCAAGGTGCCGGCGACGAAGGGGTGGGGGGACTTCGTGTCGGTGGAGTTGGAGGCGGTCGAGGTGCGTCCGGGCGACTTCCCGATCGAGGTCCGGCCGGTGACGAAGCCCGGTCAGGGGGTGATGAACTTGCGCTCCGTGACGCTCGGGCCAGGGAAACCCTTGTAATTCGTCTCGCAAACTGACATACTGTTGTCAGTGGGCGAAAACCGGTGTCGGAATCTGCCTCGCCATGACCCATAGCTCGCGGTAGCCTCTGGACGAAGAGTCTGTGGTCGGAGGACACCGGAGCAAGGATGGCACCAGTCGAACGCATCTTCCTCGGATGGGATTCACCGCCGATCGTTCTCGCGGCACGGTGGCTGGCGTCGCGGGCTGTCGGCTCGGACCTGGACCTGTCGTCGCTCACGGTGGTGGTGTCGGGTGGGCGTGCGGGGCGGGTGTTGACGTCGTTGCTTTTGGAGATCGCGACCGAACAGGGGCTCGTGCTGTCGCCGCCGATGTGCGTGACGCCCGGTGAGGCGGCGGAGGCGGCGCTCGGGCCGGACGACGCGAAGGGGCTTTCGCCGGCGGGACCGATTCTGAGCAAGCTGGCATGGATCGAAGCGCTACGGCGGTCGACGGGCGAAGAACTGTCGGGCCTTGTGGCGGACGGGGGCCCGCGTGCGGGGATGGGGTACTGGTCCGCCGTCGCAAACCTGCTGATCAAGTGCCACGACGACTTGGCGGGCGAGGGGATGATGTTTGCCGATGTGCCGGCCCGGGCCAAGGGGCTGGCGCTCTTTGAAGAGGAGGATCGATGGAAAGCCGCTTCCGCCATTCAACACCGGTACGAAAGGACGCTCGAGTCGTGGGGGCTCTACGACAGCGCGTCACGGAGACTCCGCCGTTTGCGCGAGCCCAGCCCCGACAGCAGCGCCGAGATCGTGCTGCTTGGGGTCGCTGAGCTGAACCGATCGACGCGTGATGCGCTGGAGCACAGCGGCGCGAAGATCCGAGCGCTGGTGTTTGCACCGCCGGAAGAAGCGGGCGCGTTCGACGGATTCGGCTGCGTGGTGCCCGGGGCGTGGGTCGATCGCAAGTTGCCCGCGGATGCGCAGCGGATCGAGTTCGCGGATGGGCCCGAGGCACAGGCGGAGGCCGCGCTGGGGTTTGTTGCGGAGCTCGATGGCCGCTACGCGGCGCACGAGGTGGTGATCGGCGTGCCGGACGCGTCGGTTGTGCCGGCGCTGGAGCGGGTGGCGGGGGAGTGCGATGGGGTGTCGGTGCGTGCCGCGGCCGGTGTGCCGTTCTTCCGGACTGCGCCGGGGGTGGCGTTGCGGTTGATCTGCGATCACGCGGAGAGCGGCGGGTGGTCGACGCTCGCCGCGCTGGTGCGGCATGCGGACGGGGAACGGTGGGTGTGCGAGCGATTGGGGCGCGAGGGTGTGCCGGCGTCGTCGGCGTGGATGGTGGCGATCGACGAGGTACGTCGCAAGAGCCTCGCGGTGCGGATCCCGGAGACGATCGCGGACGAGATGGTCGCGGCGGCTGTGGCGGCGGTGGGGGAGCTTTGCCGGCCGTTGTGCGAGGGCGGCGCTCGCTCGATCCGTGAGTGGCCGGCGGTGGTGATGGAGATCCTGCGGACGCTGTACGGCGGGTTGCAGATTGAGCAGAAGCAACCGGAGCTTCGCCGCGTGGTGGAAGCATGCCGCCTGGTCAAGACGCGCCTGTCGCCGCTCGCGGAGTGCGAAGCGCTCGACGCGATCACGCTGGAGGGGCCCGAGTTCCTCGCGACGTTCCTTGAGATCGTGGAGCAGGACCCGCTCCCGCCCCGCGCCGACGACGACGCGATCGAACTCCTGGGTTGGCTGGAACTCGCGATGGATCCCGCGGCGGCGGTGATCCTCACGGGGATGAACGAGGGCGCGGTGCCGGCGGCGTTCGGGGCCGATCCGTTTCTTCCGAACAACCTTCGGCAACGCCTCGGCATGGCGTGCGATCGATCGCGGCTGGCGCGGGACTTGTACGTGGCGATCGCGCTGTGTCATTCTCGCGAGCGTGTGGCGTTCATCGCGGGGCGTCGCGATGCCGATGGCGGGCCGCTGACTCCGAGCCGCATCCTGTTTGCCGCGAGCGACGAGCAGATCGTGCAGAGGCTGGCGGAGTACTCGGGGCTCTCGGTGGCGAGGGGCGCGAGGATCGTTCCGGTTCGTCGGCTGCGAGCTGGCGGCGAGAATCTCTTCCGTACGAGGCCGCTGGTGGAGATCGATCCGCTCGAGGGGATGGCGGTCACGGCGTTTCGGGCGTACATGGCGTCGCCGTACCGATTCTTCCTTGAGCACGCGATGGGGCTCGCGGAACAAGAGGAGCCCGGCGCGGACCTCGACGACGGCCAGTTCGGCACGTTGGTGCACGAGGCGCTGCGGGACTTTGGCAACGGCGAGGCCCGAGACTCCAGCGACGAAGGCGAGATCCGCGAGGCCATCGTCGCCTCGCTCCAGCAGCGTGCGGAGGAGTGGTTCGGCCCGGAGCCTTCGGTGCCGGTGTGGCTGCAGATCCGCTCGGCCCAGCTTCGGTTGGAGCGGTTCGCCGCAGAGCAAGCGCTGTGGCGGCGGCAGGGGTGGCACATCCACCGCACGGAGTGGAAGCCCGACAAGGACACGCCGGCGTCGATCATGGTGGGCGACGAGAGCTTCGTGCTGCGTGGGAGCATCGACCGAATCGACGTTCACGACGATGGGCGCGTGGCGATTCTCGACTACAAGACCGGCGACACGGCGCTCACACCCGAGAAGGCGCACCAGACCAAGACGGGGTGGATCGATCTTCAGTTGCCGCTCTATCGGCATCTCGCGCAGGGGCTCAAGCTCTTCACGCTGGACGACCGGGTGACGCTCGGGTACGTCGCGCTGGCGCGCGATCCGGCGAGCATCAAGATCCTGCCGGCGTCGTGGGACATGGAAACGCTGCGGTCGGCGGATGCCGCGGCGGTGGAGGTCGTGCGTTCGATCCGGTCGCGTGAGTTTGGGGAGCTCGGTCGGGTGTACCGGACGAATGCCGCGCTGGATGCGCTCTGCGGGTTCGG
>JBEIUO010000672.1:0-2341 GCA_040374335.1 Phycisphaeraceae bacterium | reverse complement strand
TCCCCACCCCCGTCCCCGCCTCCACCAGCAGATGCGTCTTCGTCTCCATCGCGCCCGCCACCGCGCTCGCCATCTCGATCTGCTGCGGCCGCGACTCAAACCCCTCACCCAGCGCGCGCGCGATTGGTCCGGTCATCGAGAGCGCATTGGCGGGTGTCAGCGGCACGATCGGAAGCGTACCCCGCTCTCACGAGGGCAGCCGAGCTCCCGCTCGCCACGCCGCCGCCCGAAACATCAGCATCCCCCCCACCATCACCCCCATCGCCGCCACGTTCTGCGACCACAGCGGCTTCCCGTGCTCCTGCACGTAATCCGCCGTCTCAAACGCCACGATGTCCCACAGAAAGTGCAGCAGAAACCCCAGCCCCAGGCAGCACGGAATCGTCACCACGCACAGCCGCCTCCGCACCGCCAGCAGCCCCATCCCCGCCCCCGTCACCGACCCCATGATCAAATGACCCGCCAGCCGCACCGGCTCCTCCAGCGGCAACACCTGCAACCCCTGCGGAACACCCACGTTGTACACCGACTCCAGAATCGCCGCGCCCAACCCCGCAAACCCCCCATACACCACACCGTCGCTCGTCTCCTCAAAGTGCCGGCGAAACAGCCCCGCGATCATCGCCACCGCGATCAGCTTCCCCACTTCCTCCGTGCTCGCCGCCAAAGCCGCGAACTCCACGTTCGACGGATACTCACCCCCCGCCGCCGACACCCGCATCACCGCCCACACCTGCGCCCGCCCGGCCAGCCACATAAACCCCGCGCCCAACACGATCGCCGTCAGCACCGAGTACCACGGCTCCCGTGGAAAGACGTCGTACCGCCGCATCGCCGCGCCGATCCCCACAGCGCACATCGCCAGCGTGCCGTACAGAAAGATCGCGTGAATCCACACGGTCTACTCCTCCTTCTCGGCCCCTTCGCCCCGCTTGGCCGACTTCGCCCCCAGCGGCGCACGCTTGGGCTCACCGTCCGCACGCGGATACGTCCGTGGCGTCGCCGAGTTCTTGTCGAGAACCACGATCCTGCTCGTCGGCGTCTCCAACGTATCCACGTACACCGCGTTCAGAATCTGCAACGCCTCCGCCGCCTCCGCCACTTCCTCCGCAGCCTTCTCGCCCTTCACCAGCGCGCACCGACCGCCAACCTTCGCGAACGGCACCGTCAACTCCGCCAGCGTGTTCAACCTCCCCACCGCACGCGCAATCACCAGGTCGTACGACTCCCGGTGCGCGTTCACACGCCCCGCCCCCGTCCGCTCCCCGCGATCCTGCCCCGCGCGCTCGGCCCGCTCCTGATGAACCCGCACGTTCTCCAGCCCCAGCAGCTTCACCACCTCACGCAAGAAGTCCGCCTTCTTCCCCGTCGCCTCCAGCAGCGTGAACCGCACCTTCGGATTCGTGATCGCCAGCGGCACGCCCGGCAACCCGCCCCCGGACCCCACGTCGATCACCGCCGCGTTCTCCGGCAACTCCGCCAGCACCGGCAGCAGCATCAGCGAATCCAGGATGTGCCGCCGCCACGCCTCCCCAGGCTCGGTCACGCTCGTCAGGTTCGTCGTCGTGTTGAAGTGCAGCAGCATCCCGAGATACCGCCCCAGCTTCTCAACATCCCCCGGCTCAAACTCGATCCCCGCGCCCTCCGCGAGCGTCACAAACTCCGCCGACGGCTCCATCGCCTTCGCCGCCGAGAGATCAACGCCCGACACCGGCGCACGCTGTGCCTTGTCTGGTTTCATTCCGCACCTTCCGTCAGCGACCTGATCGCGCCCGCCGTCTCCGACCGTGTCGTCCGCCATGTCGCCGTTGTCGCCGCCATCTCAATCTCCAAACCCAGCACTTCCACGCGAACCACGCCCCCACGCCGCAGGATCTCCCCCGGCAGGTCAGTCACCCGCGCGCGAAACTCCTCGCCGCCGACCTTCACACGCTGAACCCCGAGTTCCGCCAGCAGCCCCGCGACCGCGACCGCCCGCTCACCCGCGTTCCCCCCGCGGATCTGCCCTTCTTCACAACTCATCTGGCGCCGCCTTCGAGGCATCGATCCCCGCCTTGCGCAGCACCTCAGGAACCGTTGAGCCCTTCCACAACTCCCCCGGCTCCTGACCGTCGTTCGCAAACCGCGACACCAGGTACAGCATCGCGCCACCGCTGTGAAACAGGCTAAACGCGTACGCTGGCACCAGCAGCTTCCAGAATCCCGCGACAAACGCCAGCACCCCACCCGTCGCCTTCAGCGACCACGACGCATCCCCCGCCGACAACGGCGCCTCCCCCTGCAGCATCGTGTAGTGCAGATACCCGCGCGACGAATCCCCAACCCACGCCGTCATCAACCC
>JBEIUO010000016.1:0-12106 GCA_040374335.1 Phycisphaeraceae bacterium | reverse complement strand
CGACGGGTCCTTGCACAGCTTCATGACCAGATCGGTGCCGACGTTGCTCGTCAGCAGAACGATCGTGTTCTTGAAGTCGATGTCGAGGCCTTCGCTGTCCTTCATCATGCCCTTGTCGAAGACCTGGAAGAAGATCTCATGCACGTCGCCGTGGGCCTTCTCGACTTCGTCGAGCAGCAGCACGCTGTACGGGCGACGGCGCACGGCCTCGGTCATCACGCCGCCCTTGCCATAGCCGACGTACCCGGGGGGCGAACCCATGAGCAGCGAAACCTTGTGGGCTTCCTGGAACTCGCTCATGTTGATCGTGATCAGACCCTGCGGACCGCCGTAGAGGGCTTCCGCCAGCGCGATCGCGGTCTCGGTCTTACCCACGCCCGAGGGACCCACGAGCAGGAAGACGCCCGCGGGACGCCCGGGGTTGTCGAGCTTCGCGCGACCGAGCTGAATCCGCTCCGCCACGGCCTCGAGCGCGTGACGCTGACCGATCACGCGCTTCTCGAGCGTGTCCGGGAGCATCAGCACCGTCTTGAGCTCGTCCTTCACCATCCGGCCGAGCGGGATGCCCGTCCAGTCCGCGACCACCGCCGACACCGCCTGCGCATCAACGCTCGGGGTGATCAGCGGCGTCTCGCCCTGGAACTCCTCGAGGCTGGCCTTCAGCTTGCGCAGCTCGTCCTTGATCTGGGCACGGTCGGCGTCGCTGACCTCGACGGGCTTCTCGCCCTCCTTCGCGACCGGCGCAAGCTTCGTGCGGAGCTCGAGGATCTTCGTCACGATCTCGCGCTCCTTGTTGTACTTGTCCTGCATCGCGGTCAGACGCTTCTTCTCGCCCTCGATCGTCTCGACGATCTCCTCGCGACGCTTGGTGTGGTCGCCGCCGAGGCGGATCTCCTTGTCGACGATCGCGAGCTCGCGCTCGAAACCCTCGATCCGCTTGCTCAGGTCGTCGATGTCGCCCGGGTCGCGTGCAGGCTCACCGCCACGCGGGCGCACGCCGTGTCGATCAGGCTGACCGCCTTGTCCGGCAACTGCCGGCCCTGGATGTACCGCTTGCTCAGCTTCACCGCGGCCTCCAGCGCCTCGTCGAGCACCTGGAGCTTGAAGTGCTTCTCCATCACGTCCGCGAGCCCGCGGATCATCAGGAGACACTTGGCCTCGTCGGGCTCATCAACCTTGACCACCTGGAACCGGCGTGTCATCGCCGGGTCCTTCTCGAAGTGCTGCTTGTACTCGCTCTGGGTCGTCGCGCCGATCGTGCGGAGCGTGCCGCGAGCGAGCGCGGGCTTGAGCATCTGCGCGGCGTCGCCGGTACCGGCGTTACCACCCGCGCCCATGAGGGTGTGGACTTCGTCGATGAAGAGGATGATGGGCTTGGGGCTGGCCTGGACCTCGTCGATCACCTGGCGGAGGCGGTTCTCGAACTCGCCCTTCATGCTCGCGCCGGCCTGCAGAAGACCAACGTCCAGCTCGAGGAGGCGGACTTCCTTGAGCTGCGGGGGAACGTCGCCCTTGACGATGCGCTGCGCGAAACCCTCGACGACGGCGGTCTTGCCGACGCCGGCTTCACCGGTGAGGATGGGGTTGTTCTGGCGGCGGCGCATGAGGATGTCGATGCACTGGCGGATCTCCTCGTCGCGACCGACGATGGGGTCCATCTTGCCGCTCTTGGCGTTCTCGGTGAGGTCCTTGCAGTACTTGCGGAGGGCCTCCTGCTTGCCCACCTGGGCGGGGGCCATCGCGCCGCTGGCGTCGCCGGGCGCACCCTCGATGCCGCGGGAATCGGCCGCGGCGAGGACCGCCTCGGGGCTGCCGTCGGTGATCTTGAGGAACTGCTCACCGAGCTGGTCGGCGTTGATCTTGTCGAACTGCTTGGAGATCTTGAGGAGTTCGGGGCGGAGGGTCTGCTCGTTGGCGAGGGCGAAGACGATGTGGCCCGAGCGGATGGAGGTCTCACCGAACTTGAGGGAAGAGAAGGTCCACGCGCGCTCAACGCCCTCGATGAACTTGGCGGAAATGTCCGAGATGGAGTTGGCGCCGCGCGGGAGGCGGTCGAGGGCGGCCTGCGTGTCGGCGACGAGCTGGGAGACGTCGAGGTTGAAGGCCTTGATGATGCGGTGGAGGTCGCTGTCCTGGGTCTGCATCAGCTGATGGAGCCAGTGGACGAGTTCGACATAGGGGTTGCCGCGGAGCTTGCAGAAGACGGTGGAACCTTCCATCGCCTTGTAGCCGATCTGATTGAGCTTGCCGAAGAGTGCTGATCGAGAGATGCCGCCCATGTCCGAGATTCTCCAGGTGTCTGTCTTGAGGGGGTGTCGTGTGGTGTTCGGTGCGGTTGGTCGTGCGGTCGTGCTGCGAAGTGCGTCAGAAGGAAGAACGGAGCGCGAGATCGGCGCGGTCTTCGGGGCTGTTGCCGGAGAGGACCCACGAGGTCCAACCGAGCTTGGCGCCGGCGCCGAGGCGTGTCTTGGGGATCTCGTCCTTGCGGAGGACGAGGAGTGCATCCCACCAGAGCTCGTCGCCGGAGTAGTTGCGGATCCAGGTGGCGAGCCGGCGCGCGGAGGGCGTGCCGGGGAGGAGCTTCTGGTAGTCCTCCATGCCCATGGGCCCGAGGCGCAGGCGGATCGCGCCGGCGCAGTCGAAGTAAGTTGTGCCGCACATCGCGCCGCCGCCGGGGCCGCCGAGCTGGCCAGAAGATACGCCGCTGGGCGAGGCAACACCGAGCGTGCACCCGTACTGGCGCGGGACTTCTGTGTACCGGCCGTGGAACTCCTCGATCTCGACGTTGATGCGGAAGTACTCGCTCAGGATGTCGCGGAGGCCCTCGACGTTTTTGTGCGGTGAAGCAAGCCGGCCCGCGTAGTGCAGCTTCGAAATGTCAGGAACCGCGTCGCGGTGGCGGAGCGAGTCCATCCCCAGGCCAAAGAGCGATCCGATGTAAATCGAATACCGGCTCGTGTCGCGGGCGAGCTGGAGCTCGCGCTCGGCGGGAGTGACCTTGCCCGAGAGCGGCGGCTCCCAGCGATCAAAGCTCGCCGGCATCTGGCTCGCGGCCCACGCGCGGTAGAACAGGCTCACCATGCGGTGGTTGAAGACGTCGAAGAACCGCGCGACCGTCGGATCCTTGTTGATCCGCTCACGCGTGCGGGCGAACTCTGTCAGGTGCAGCGGGAGTGGCCCGTTGGGGCCCAGCAGCCCCATGAAGTTCACAAACAGTCGCGGCAGGGCCTTGTCGGTCCGGTCGCGGTACTCGGAAACCGTGCACGGCGAGAACGCGAGTGAGGGCTCCTGCCCGAATCGGATCGGGTCCTGGTCCGAGCGGTCGGAGCGGCCGAAGCCGGGACGGTCGTGGTGGAGCGCTTCGAGCCGCCGGACGAGCGCGTGGAAGTTGAAGTTCCAGGGCTCGGAGCGGAGGGCATCGAGCAGCGCCGATCGCGCCGCTTCGTCAATCCCCTTCGTGGACGTGAGGCGCGGGGCGTGATCGGGGAGATCGATGCCGCCGTCGGTGCGCGCGGCGGCGTTGAGTGCCTCTTCGAGAGTGGCACCGGAGCCTTCGGGGCTCGACCGCGAGGTTACAGCGTCGGGCGCTGGCCGACCTGGACGTTCCACCGCATGATCTCCCCTCGTTCGACCGAGCACACAACGGTTTCGGTGAACGAGTTCATCGTGACATACCGGGCAAAGAACTGTTCGAGCACGGAGCCCAGGAGGAAGATGCCCGTGCCCTCGAAGAGCGACTCTTCGAGCGTGACGGACACCTCAAGACCCCGGGCGAACGCGATGGTCCCCGCGGAGGGAACCCGGCGCGTGATGGTCTTGGTCTGAAGGGCGCGCAGGCCGTCGATCTGCTTGCGGATCGCGGGATCCCCGACGTTGCCGTACAGGCGGAGCAGATCGCGGAGCGACGCGGCGCCCTGGCGTTCCTCGGCGGAAATCTGACCGTCGCCGTCGAGGTCCTCGTCGGTGAGCGAAAGGTAGTTGAGCGCGAGGTGACTGACCAGTCGCCAAGAGGCGTCACCCTCGGCGTAGCTGGCGCGAGGCGGGGTCGGACCGGCAACAACCCGCACGGCTTCGACCGGGGCGCCGATGTCCAGCGAGAAGTCCGTGCGGCCCTTGCCCACCGGCATCTGGAGCGGAAGATCGCGGTTGGTGCAGAGAGCTTCCACGGAGAGCTGACGCAGACCCGGGCTGTATGGCGCGTTGCGGGCATCCACCAGCGACAGGTACAACTCGCTGCCACCGTACCCCGTGCGGCTCCCCGAGCGACGCTCGCGCTCCGAGATCACCCGGGGCACACGGTTCACCGCGAAGTACGCCGAGGACTCCAGCGGGTCCTCCGAACTGTCGTCCGTCGCGGCATAGAACGGATGGAACGTCTGCTCCTCGCCGTTTGTACCGAACCCCCCCACTCCCGTCACTCGATAGACCTCAAAGTCCAAGGGACGGGTGCGATCGGGGATCACCTGGAACTCGCTCGCGCGGTCCGAAACGAAGATCCGGTCACACCGCTTCGGGAACAGGTTCACCGCGGGAGTGCAGTTCGTGACGAAGTGCTCCGCGGCGACCGCGCCGTCGAGATCGATGTCCTCCGCGTCAAACGTGATGATCACGTCGACGTACTGGAGATCACACTTGGCGAACGCGGGCGCGATGTCCTTGAAGTTGATGAACATGAAGCGCTGCGGGAACGCGAAGTACTCGTGGAGGAGTCGGTAGCCCTGGAACGAGCGGCCGTCGTAGGGGAGCAGGGACTGCGCACGGTCGTAGCCCTTGCGGCCGATGATGGACGCGGGGAGGGTGACCTGCCAGGAGCCGAGCTTGTTGCCCACCGGCACGGGTCGCACGATGACGCTCTTGGCGTGACCGAGGATCTGCTCGTACAAGCGGCCGGCGGTGCCGTCGCCGCTCTTGAGGAAGACCGTGAGATCGTCGATGCCGATCTTGGAGAACGGCAGACCGGCGGAGGTCTTGAGTCGCAGGCGGAGCGCGGCCTTCGGAGGCGGAACGGCCCCGCGCCCGGTGGTTGGGATGACCTGGTCGGTGCCCCAGACGCGGTTGAGTTCGAGGACGCCGACGTCGCGGGTGAAGTAGCGGGCCTCGGCGACGCTGATGGGCCAGAGGGTGAGGTCGTGGGCGGTGCGGTATTCGCAGGAGGCGAGGTTGGGGCCGGACTGGCTCCGCATCACGGTGCCGCGAGGGATGCGGGCGCCCTTGGCGAGACCGGCCTCGGCCTGGTCGGGCTGCATGTGAACGACGCACATGGAAGGGGTGGGTGCGAGGTAGTGGGGGTAGACGGTTTCGAGGAGGTTGTGGGTGAACCGGGGGAACTCGGCGTCGAGCTTGAGCTGGACGCGGGCGGCGAGGAAGGCGTAGCCCTCGAGGAGGCGTTCGACGTAGGGGTCAACGCAGGGGAAGTCCTCGATGCCGAGGCGACCGGCGATCTTGGGGAACTCGCGGGCGAACTCCTTGGCCACGGTTTGGAGGTGGCGGAGTTCACGGTCGTAGTAGCGGAGCAACCTGCGATCCATTCCCGGTGAATCTCCTACGGGTGGGCGGGGGGCGTTGGCTTAGGCCGCGCCCTCGCGGACTTCGCATCTTCCGGTTTCGAAATCAACTTCGGTTCGGACGAACAGGGGCTCGGGCATCGGGAGCGGGCAGAGGTCGCCGCCGATCTCGAACTGGGCCCGGTTACCGGCGGCTTCGGTGACGTCGGTGGCGCGGACGACGAGGGTCCGGCGGGTAATGCGGGGCTCGAAGTTGGTGATGGCGTCCTGGACCATGCGTTCGAGGCGGCCGGCGCGGATGCCCGAGACGGTGAGGCCGGTGAGGTCGGGGAGCCCGAAGTTGAGGACGCTCTTGGCGACGAGCGGGAACTGATGGATCTCGTCGTCGAGGGGACGGGAGGGGCAGTTCAGGAGCCAGCCCAGGTCGCGGAGGACGGCGGCGCGAAGCTGCCGCATGGACATGACCCGACGGTCGCGGCTTTCGACGCGCTGGTCAGGGGCGTCGTCGATGAGGCGATCGAGCAGGGAGGGCTGGAGCCGGTCGCTGGTTGTGAGTTCAGCCATTGCCACCATCCTTCGGCAGATTGGCGACGGCGCCCACACCGGCGGAGGCCATACGGTCGGAGGGCCACTCGGGCTCGCCCTCGCCGATCTGGATCGAGCGGGTTTCGAGGAGGGAGAACTCGCCGGCGTCGGTGGCGAAGAGCCGCTGACCGAGGGGGAGTTCGCCGGACTTGGACTGGGCCCAGATGGTCTCGCGGGCCATGCGGATAGTGCCGGGGTTGGCGGCGGCATCGGACCCGACGTAGCGGGCGGGGATGAATCCGTCCTGCGCGGCGCCGGTGGTCCAGAGGAAACGGGCGGGAGCCCAGACTGTATCGCGGAGATCGGCGGGCTTGTCGATCTTGATGGCGCGCACGCGGTGCATGGGGACCCAGTAGTACTTGCCGCCGACCATGGCCTCGAGCATGGGGCCCAGGCGGGGGTCGGCGTCGGCGATCCACTCGAAGGGGGTGTTGACGGGTTCGCCGGTGGCAGAGTTGGTGGTAAGGAAGCCAGCGGAAGCCGGGGCGGCGTCGAGTGCGTCGGCACGGAGCTGCGCGGCGGCTTCGTGGTTGCCCTGGCCGTCCATGGTCATGGCGGCGATGAGGCCCTGAACCCACGGATCGGGTTCGCCCAGGAGGAGCGGGGAGCGTTTGCCGGCGAAGACTTCGATTCGGTAGTGCTCGCAGAGGATGGCTTGGCGGCAGGCTTGGGCCATCAGAAGCGCGGCGGGGTTCATCTCGGCGACGACTTCGAGCTGGGTGGTGGCGCGGTCCCACTTGCCGAGGACGGCGAGGAGCTGGAAGAGGAAGACCCGGAGCTTGGGGTCGGCGGGGGCCTTCCGGACCTCGTTTTCGAGGGCGGTGAGGGCCTCATCGACGCGTGCCTGCTTGATGAGATCTGCTGCGGTCATGAGAGCTCCGGGGTCGAGAGGTGCAATCGCCCGGAGTCCGCGTGAGCGGTGCTCGGGCGTGAATGCGCAAGACCCCGGGCGGGGGAACCCACCCGGGAGTCTTCGCGATGATTGGCACAGCGGTGGATGGCCACTCGCGTGGGACCGTGATTAGACGGTCTTGTTGGTCTTGACGTTCCAGCTGCCCTTGACGGGGCCGCCGGCGGCAGCGCCCTTGGCGTCCTGGGCCTGGTACTCGAACTCGATCTGGGTGAAGTTGAGTTCGACGTTCTCGGTGGGGATGTCATCGCCAGCGCCGGCGCCGCCGGTGTCGAACTTGGAGACGACCACGTCGGTCATCTTGACCTTCACGAACTCGAGCTGCGTACCGCCAGCCTTGCGGACGACGAGCAGAGCGCTCGGGATGTGCTCGCCGGTCGCGCTCTTCTGGAAGAGCACGGGGGAGGACTTGTCGATCTTCTTGGAGAACGCGAGGTTCTTGAGCTCGCACTTGCCCGAGCCAGCGCCCGTACCGGCCGCGGACGTGCCGGTCTGGGCGACGCCGAAGTTGTACGAGATCACTTCGATCTCACCCTTGTGCTTGTGGTCCTCCGCTTCGCCCGTGATGCCGTCGATCTTGATAAATGCGTCAAAAGCCATCCCCAACTCCTTACTTAGTATCGGTGCCTACCTCGTGGTTGCCATCCGAACCCTGCACAGGGCCGATGATCGTGACACGCCACCGTCTCATGTCGCGATCTTGGACCCCCGTCAGCAGGCCGTAGCCATGGGCGGGAACAAAGGACTATGCGATTTTCAAAGACCCGCGGGGCCGATTTCCGGCCGCGCGGGTTGAGTGGTGGGTTACTTGCCGCCCTTAGCGGAGGGGAGCTTGGAGACGAGGCGGAGGGAGACCGTGAGGCCTTCGAGCTGGTAGTGGGGGCGGAGGAAGAACTTGGAACTGTAGTAGCCCGGCGCACCGGGGATTTCCTCGACCTTGACCTCGGCGGCCGCGAGGGGGCGGCGGGCCTTGGTTTCTTCGCTGGAGTTGGCGGGGTCGCCGTCGACGTACTGAAGGATCCAGCTGTTGAGCCAGCGTTCCATGTCGCCGCGTTCCTTGAAGGAGCCGATTTTGTCGCGGACCATGCACTTGAGGAAGTGAGCGAAGCGGCAGACGGCGAAGAGGTAGGGGAGGCGGGCGCCCAGGGCCGCGTTGGCGGTGGCGTCGGCGTCGGCGTATTCGGCGGGCTTGTGGAGGCTCTGCGCACCGACGAACACGGCGTAGTCGGTGTTCTTCCAGTGCGAGAGGGGCATGAAGCCGTTCTTGGCGAGTTCGGCCTCGCGACGGTCGGTGATGGCGATTTCGGTGGGGCACTTCATGTCGGTGCCGCCGTCATCGGTGGGGAAGGTGTGGCAGGGCAGGCCTTCGACCATACCGCCGGACTCGACGCCGCGGATACGGGAGCACCAGCCGAAGTGCTTAAAGGCGCGGGTGACATTGACGCCCATGGCGTAGGCGGCGTTGGACCAGCAGTACTTGTCGTGCTTGGCGCTCTCGGTATCTTCCTCGAAGGCGAACTCTTCGACCGGGTTGGTCTTGGCGCCGTAGGGGAGACGTGCGAGGGTGCGGGGCATGGCCATGCCGATGTAGCGGGCGTCGTCGCTCTCACGCAAGCTTTTCCAGGGGGCGTATTCGGCACCCTGGAAGATCTTGGTGAGGTCGCGGGGGTTGGAGAGCTCCTGCCAGCTTTCCATGTTCAAGAGGCTGGGGTTCGGAGCGGTGAGGAAGGGGGCGTGCGCGGCGGCGGCGATCTGGGCCATACCGGCGAGGATTTCGACGTCGGGGGGGGTGTGGTCGAAGTAGTAGTCACCGACGATGGAGCCGAAGGGCTCGCCGCCGGGCATACCGAACTCGTTCTCGTAGAGCTTCTTGAAGAGGGGGGACTGATCCCAGGCGGTGCCCTTGAACTTGGCGATGGTCTTACCAAGTTCCTTCTTGGAGATGTTGAAGACGCGGATCTTGAGGGTCTCGTCGGTCTCGGTGTTGTTGACCATGTAGTGGAGACCGCGCCACGACGATTCCAGGGACTGGAAGTCGGCGTGGTGGATGATCTCGTTGATCTGTTCCGAGAGCTTGCGGTCGATCGCGGCGATCATCGCCTCGATGGACTTCACGGCGTCGTCGGAGATCGTGGCCACGCCTTCGAGGGCCTGCGACGCGAGGGTGCGCACGGCGGTCTCGATGGCTTCTTTGGCGCTCGAGGTCTTGGGCTTGAACTCTTTCTGCAGCAGCGACTCGAGGTCATTGCCGCCGAACTGGATACCTGTGAGACCCTGTGACTGGGTGTTGGCTTCGGACATTGAACGCGTTCCTCCGCGTAAGGTGCGAGTACAGGCCGTCGGGATCGGACCGGATTAGCCCTGGGGCTTGGGTGCCGAACCGAGGCTCTTCAGGAGCTCGGGGTCATTCATGATCTTGCCCATCAACTGCTCGGCGCCGCTCTTGCCGTCCATGTAGGTCAGCAGGTTGGCGAGCTGTGTGCGGGCTTCGAGGAGCTTGCGGAGGGGCTCGACTTTCTGGGCGACCGCCGCCGGGGAGAAGTCCGCCATGCTCTCGAACGTGATGTCAACAGCGACGTTGCCGTCGCCGGTGAGCTTGTTGGGCACGTTGAAGGCGACGCGGGGCTTCATGCTCTTGAGGCGGTCGTCGAAGTTGTCGACGTCGATGTCGAGGAACTTGCGGTCCGCGACGGGAGCGAGGGCCTCGGCCGGCTTGCCGGAAAGATCGGCCATCACGCCCATGACGAAGGGCAGGTTCACCTTCTTCTCGGCGCCGTAGAGCTCGAGGTCATACTCAATCTGCACGCGGGGCGCCCGGTTCCGAGCGATGAACTTCTGGCTGCTGGCTTTCGCCATCGTCCGATCCTTTCCGTGAAGGGTCTCCACTCAACCGAGCGGACGACCTGACTGTCGATGGTACCTTTTCGGGCCGGGGTGGGCCGAGAACGTCATCTTTTTTCTACGCGATCCGAACACCATCTCGCTGTTGTACCTATCAAAATACGATCACGATACTACTGGCTGCCTTCGGGAGGCGTGCTGATCTGCTCGAGCACGCGGACCGCATCGGGCTGGAGCACCTGGACGATCTTGAGGAACGGCTGGCCGATCATCAGGATCGCGCCCTTCACGATGAGGGGCACGGGGCTCGAGGGCTCGTTGCTCTCAAAGTAACGGATGACCTTCTCCAGCGCAACGCGCACGTCTTCACGATTTCGCACTTCGCCGGAGATCGCGTGCCCGCCACCGCCCCCACCACCACCGCCGCCTCCCCCTCCGCCGCCTCCCGCACCGCCCGCGTCCGCGGCTTCCGTCCCGGGGGACGCTTGGCCGGTCCGGCGTTCGATCTGGAGTGAGGCGTCCTTGAGGAGTTCGAGGAGGGGCCGCATGTCGGGGCCCTTGCCGGCCCCGAGCTTCTCATTGAAGACCTGCTCGATCCCTTGGGCGCTGGTGGTGGCTTCACGGATCGACCCGAGGATCTCCTCAAGCCGCTCCTTGTCGGTTTCGATAAACGCGCCGTCGATCTCGCCGGTGGAGCGCGGGGGCTTGGCGGCCGCCATGGCTTCCGGAAGGACGATCTGACCGCCGGAGTACCTGATGTCCCAGAGCGAGAACTTGCCGAGCTGGCGGGAGTCGCAGAGGGGGGCTTCCAGGACCTTGTCGAGCAGGCGGAGGGTGCCGCCGCTGCCGGGCGCCGCGCCCAAGGGGGCGAGGGCGTTGATGCGTTCGGTGGGATCGTTGTTATCTTCGACGTCGAGCTGAGGGAAGATGGGGTCCCAGTAGTCGCGTAGGAGCCCGTGGATGAGCTTGAGGCCATCGCGGAGACCCTGGTAACCCTCGAGGCGGACTGCCGCGGTGGTCAGAATGGTGGCGATGGTGAGGTGTTTGCCCCGGGTGAAGTACTCCTTGGACTTGTCGGCGACCTCGCGCCAGTTGGGTTCTTCGGCGGGGGTGTTGGTGAAGGGGTCCTCGGGTTTGCCTTCGGAAAGGCGTTCGAGGTCGCTGAACTTGTAGCGCAGGTTCTCCCCGCAGGGGGATTCACCCGCGAGAGGCTTGAGGAGGTTGTCGGCGTTGATGACTGGCACTGATTCCCCGTTTCGTTACCGGGCGCCGGCGATGATGACGGCGTCCTGCTCCATGCGACGGACAGAGGCGGCGGGCGCAACGGATGCACCGGAAGCCGGGCAGGCCTTGAGGGCGTCCATGACTTCGAGGAGGTCCTTGTACTCGACGCCGTTGGGGCCGATTTCCTGGAAGAGCTTGCGCTTGGGGTAGGCGATCTCGCGGGGCGAGAGGCCCATGACATCGAGGCGGCGGAAGAACTCCGGCACGCGGTTCTTCATGAGGTCCAGGACGAGGAGCTCATCGGGGGTCCCAGAGCCGCTGTTGCAGCGTTCCCAGAGCCAGTCCGCGAAGCCCTTGGCCGAAGGCTCGCTGGCGTTGTCGGCGTAGGCGAGCCAGACGTCGTTGAAGGTGCTCTGGATATCGGCCTTCTGCTTATCGCCGATGACGGTCGCGTTCTTGTACGCGGCGACGGCGTCGGCCGCCGGGGTGTTGGGAACGCGGGGCATGGCGATGAGGGGCAGGCCCTCGCGATCCGGGTTGACGCGCGGGTCACGGGCATCGTCGAGGTAGATACCGCGACCGGCGAGCAGGTAGATCATCTCTTCCATGTCGAGCTTGGCACGCACGCCCAAGCCCATCTCGATGAGGCTGGCCTGCATGCTGCGGCTCACGCCGACCGTGGTGGTGACTTCGCGTTCCTTCTGGTCACGCGGGATCGCACCGGCGATCGAGGTCGCGACGTTGGTGTCCGTCGATCCGAAGGCCGTGAGGTCGTAGGGGAGGAACTGGCCGGCGGGCGCGTTCCGCGACAGGAACGTCGCGCTCACCGCGTCGGTGTCGAGCTTCTTGGTGTTCGTGAAGTTGCCGCCGTTGATCGGGCGGAAGCCCGTGTTGTTCGAGTAGAGGAACCCGCCGGACGAGCCGGACGCCGCGAACGGCACGCGGCTGTTGCGGATCTGCGTCGCGGCCACCCAGTCGGCCCCATTGTCGTTGGAGTCGCCGTCGACACCGCCGCCGTTGCGGAGGCGGATGTTGATGGCGG
>JBEIUO010000417.1:0-3532 GCA_040374335.1 Phycisphaeraceae bacterium | reverse complement strand
GGGGCGGATGACGTACGAGTTGCTGTACGGGCGGGAGCCTGGGCCACGGGGCGTGGAGCGGGTGAGCTCGGCGCCGCAATCGACGTGGGATCTGTGGCTGGCGAGTGCGCTCGATCCGTGGGAGGGGTTTGCGACGGCGCAGGAAGCGATCGAGCTGCTGCCGAACGAGCCGGTGGAGACACCGTCGAAGAGCGTGGTGAGGCAGTTGATCGATTGGATCAGGGGATGAGCGGCGTTACTGCTTCTCGGTGATCTCTGCCGCGCGACGCGTGAGTCGGGCTTTGACCTTGGTCAGCTCGGCGGTTTGTGCTTCGGTGAGCGAAGCGGCGAAGCGGGACTCGATGAGGGTGACCAGTTCGCTTTCGTGTTCCTTGCCCGCGGCGAGGGCGAGGCCTTCGAGCCAGATCGATGCGTCGCTGGCGGCTTCGAGGTCGGCCACGTCGAGGCGTCCCAGGGCGAGGAGCGCGACGAAACGAACGCGTGAGATCGCGGCGGCGTCTTCCGTGGTCTCGGCCGTGGGGATCGATTCGAGGCGGACAAGCGCGGCGTCGGGGTGACCGGTGCGGAGGTCGGCCTCGGCGAGGGTACGGCCCGCGGAGACGATCGCGCGACGGGAATCGTCCGAGGAACTCTCGGCCATGACTCGCTCGCGGGAGGTCGCGACGTCGAGGAGGGAGCGGGTGATGGTTGCGTCGTTGATAGCGTTGGCGGCGGCGAGGAGGTCGGTGGCGCGGAGGCCGTGGCTGAGTCGCGCGAGGCTCGTCTTGCGGATGTCGGCGGAGGGGGCGGGGAGTGCCGCGATGGTGAGGAAGCCCTCGGAGGTGGGGTTGTGGACGAGGATGGCGCGGGAGGCGGCGTCGAAGAGGTCGTCGTGTCGAGCGGCGGCGCGGACGACGTGGGGCGCGAGTTCGGGGTCCCAGAGAAGGGCTTCGGCGGCGGCGGAGCGGAGGGGTTGAGAGGGGTCGTCAAGGAGGGGGACGAGGGCGACGAGGTCTTCGTCGTCGCCGAGGGTGTAGAGGAGGCAGACGAGGGGTGCGCTGGCGCGGGTTGCGGCGATGGCGCGAGCGAGGTCGAGGATGACCGCTCGCTGCTGCGGTGAGAGCACGGCGGCGCGGGCGAGCGAGCAGCAGGCTTCGGCGGCGGCGTCGCGTGCGGTGCCGTCGCGGGCGAGCCAGTCCATGGAGGGGCCTACGGCGCGTCTCGACGGCCACCGCGCGCTGGCGATCAGCAGGTCGGCGGCGGCGATCGGGTCGGCCTCGCGTTCAAGTGCGCTCGTGACTGCCTCCGCGGCACCTTCGGGGGCGAGCTGGCGGACGAGCACCGCCGCCCGGGAGCGGACCGTGGGGTCGGTGTTCGAAAGGAGTTGGATGGCGGCCTCGCCGACGGCGGGATCGAGGCGGCCGGTCACGCTGAGCTCGCGACGGGTCAGCTCAAGGCCCAGGTCGCGGATCTCGCCGAGGGTGTCGCCCATCCACAAGGCGAGGAGGCGGGGGCGGTCGGCGGGGGCGCTCGCGATATACAGCTGGCGGAGGGAGGCGATCAGGCGGCCGACGGCGTCGGTGCGGTCGGTGGCGAGTCGCGTTGTGCGGGTGGCGAGGGCGTTGACCAGTTCGCGCTGCCACTGTCCTTCGGTCATGGGCTCGACGGAATCGAACCAGCGGATCCAGCTCGTCGGCGTTGGCGGGATGTCGTCGCGACCGGAGAGCGAGGCAAGGGCTCGCATCGCGGCGGCGGAGACGTCGGTGTCGGGGTGGCGGGCGTAGATGATCAGCAGGCGGGCCGAGTCGCGGGTGCGGAAGCGGGCGAGGGCGTTGAGGAAGGGGGGAGTTCCCAGTCGGGGGAGATCGCGATCCGGGCGGAGAGAGCGGGGAAGAGGCGGTCGGAAACCCGGGGGAGTCGGTCGATGGCCGCGAGAACGTAGCGGCAACCACCGGCACCGGAGACGGGTTCGGCGAGTACGAGGGCGAGTTGATCACGGACGGTGAGCGAGTCCGACTGGGCGACGAGTGAATCGGCGGCGGACTGGCGTTCGGGGTCGGAGGCGGCGCCGTCGTTGAGGATCTCCAGGGCGATCTCTGGGGCGATCGTGGCGGTGGGGGCGATGGGGAGGGCTGGTTGCGGAGTGAAGGGCTGCGCGAGCGCGGGAATGCCGGCCGACGCGACGAACGCGAGGGAGGCGAGCAGCCGGGCTGTGGTCAGCGGGCGCACGAGCGGGGGACTCCGGGGGCCATACCCCACGACGGGGAACGCATGGTGAATAGTACGACGCACGAGCGTCGCTCTGGTGCCACTCATCGGCGTTGAAGGCGACGATCGTTCAGGAAGTCGCCGACTTGTTGAGTTCGAGGAGGCGGGCGGCTTCGTCGACGTCCTTGTCGCCGCGACCGGACAGGCAGATGACCAGATGCTGGTCGGCCTTGAGGAGCGGGGCGAGCTTCATCGCGTGGGCGATGGCGTGCGCTGTTTCGAGCGCGGGGATGATGCCCTCGGTGTGCGAGAGCAGCGTGAACGCGCTCAGGGCTTCCTTATCGGTGACCGCGGCGTACTCGGCGCGTTTGGCGTCTTTCCAGTAGGCGTGCTCGGGGCCGACGCCGGGGTAGTCCAGGCCGGCGGAGCAGGAGTGGACGTCGGCGGTCTGGCCCTCGTCGGTCTGCAGGACGTAGCTGTACGAGCCGTGTAGCACACCCGGGCGGCCCTGGCCGAGCGACGCGGCGTGGTGGCCGGGGGTGGGACCTGTGCCGCCGGCTTCGACGCCGATCAGGCGGACGGTCTTGTCGTCGACGAAGGGGTAGAACATGCCCGCGGCATTGCTGCCGCCGCCGACGCACGCGACGATGGCGTCGGGCAGGCGGCCCATGAGGCGGAGGCACTGGGCCTTGGTTTCACGGCCGATGACCGACTGGAAGTCGCGGACGATGGCCGGGAAGGGGTGAGGGCCGACGACGGAGCCGATGATGTAGTGCGTGTTCTCGACCGAGCCCATCCAATCACGCATCGCCTCGTTGGTCGCGTCCTTGAGTGTCTTCGATCCGGAGTTCACCTCGATGACGCGGGCGCCCATGATGCGCATCCGCGTGACGTTGAGGCGCTGGCGGCGGATGTCATCCGCGCCCATGTAGACCTCGCAGTGAAGCCCGAAGTGCGCGGCGGCGGTGGCGGTCGCGACGCCGTGCTGGCCCGCGCCGGTTTCGGCAATGACGCGTTCTTTGCCCATGCGGCGGGTGAGCAGGGCCTGGCCGAGGGTGTTGTTGATCTTGTGAGCGCCGGTGTGGGCGAGGTCCTCACGCTTGAGCCAGATCTCGGCGCCGTGCCCGGCTCCTGCGCTGCCGCGAGCGGCTTTGGTGAGGCGCTGGGCGTGGTAGAGGGGGGTGGCGCGGCCGACGAAGGACTGGTTGAGGGACGCGAGTTCTTCCCAGAAGCTCGAGTCGTCGCGTGCGCGGAGGTACTCGGCTTCGAGTTGTTGGAGCGCGGGGACAAGTGTTTCGGGGACGTAGGCACCGCCGTAGGCGCCGAAGCGTCCTTCCGCGGTTGG
>JBEIUO010000034.1:0-9980 GCA_040374335.1 Phycisphaeraceae bacterium | reverse complement strand
CGGTCTTCACGGAATGTGCGGGCGAGGGTGGCAGGAGCGGCGGTCGATCGTGATCCAGGACGTCCGGACCCTCGGCGAGAACTACATCGCCTGCGATCCCAAGGACCAGAGCGAGGTCGTGGTGCCCGTGCTCAACGCCGACGGCTCATGCTGGGGAGTCCTTGATGCCGACAGCTACGCGGTCGCCGGGTTCGACGAGACCGATGCCGCGGCACTGGGGGCGTTGATCGAGGGGCTGGGGATTGGCGCGAGCGTTCCCGGGGCGGCGATGAGGCTGTAGGGTAGATTCGCGGTCGCCGGAAGGGTATTGTTTGGAATGCCTGAAGCCACCCCATTCACACTGACGACGCCCCTGACGCAGGTCGAGGGGATTACGCGTCGGCAGGCGGACGCGTTGGCGGGGATGGGGCTGACGAACGTGGGCCGGCTGATCGCCCACCTGCCGATGCGGCACGAGAAGATCGAGGCGGAGACGGCGATCGCCGACCTCGTGGTCGGGCAGATGGTGGCGACGCGCGGGGAGATCGCGGCGACGCGGATCTTCCGGAAGGGCCCGAAGAGCAGGTTTGTTGCTGCGCTGCTCGATTCGACGGGGCGTGTGGACCTGGTGTTCTTCAACCAGTCGTACATGGCGGACAAGCTCAAGCCGGGGCTGCAGGTGCGGGTGGTGGGGAAGCTGGATCGGTACCAGCAGGCGCTGCAGATCGTGAACCCCAAGGTGGAGAAGCTCGACGAGGAAGCCCCCGCGCCCGCGACGGACGCGCGGCTGCGGCCGGTGTATCCGGCGGTGGCGGAGATCACGACCGCGACGATCGAGCGGGTGATGCAGAAGGTGGTGCCCCGCGCGGTGGGATTGATCGAGGATCACTTCGCGGAGGAGTACCGCGTGGCGCGGGAGTTTCCGCCGCTGGGGGACTGCTACCGGATGCAGCACACGCCGGCGAGCGCGGAGGAGATCAGCGCGTCGCGCAGGCGCCTGGCGTACGACGAGTTGTTCATGCTGCAACTTGGTGTGCACCTGAAGCGGTTTCATCTGCGGTCGGCGCTCAAAGCGCCGGCGTTGGCCCACAACGAATCGATCGACGGCGCGATCCGCTCGCGGCTGAAGTTCGCGTTGACGCCGTTTCAGGAAGAGGTCATCACGGAGATCGTGCGCGACGTGACGCAGGCCCGCCCGGCGAACCGGCTGATCCAGGGGGACGTGGGCGCGGGCAAGACGGTTGTCGCGCTGTACGCGATGATGCTCGCTGTAGCGGGCGGTCACCAGGCGACGCTGATGGCCCCGACGGAGATTCTTGCCGAGCAGCACTTCGCGTCGATCTCGAAGACGCTGGAGGGTTCGCGAGTACGTGTCGCGCTGCTCACCGGCTCGCTCACGCGTTCGGCGCGCGAAGGCCTGCTCGCGCTCATCGGCGCGGGCGAGGTGGACATTGTCGTCGGGACGCACGCGCTCCTCACAGAGTCGGTGGCGTTCAAGTCGCTCGGCGTCGCCGTGATCGACGAACAACACCGGTTCGGCGTGCAGCAGCGCGCGACCCTGCGGGCCAAGGCGAGCGACCAGGCCTCCACACCACATGTGCTGGTCATGACGGCCACGCCCATCCCGCGGACTCTCGCGATCACACTCTTCGGCGATCTTGACGTCTCGACGATCCGCGGGCTGCCGCCGGGACGCAAGCCGGTCACGACTACGGTGATGCCCTTCGACAAGCGGCTTGAGGCCTACGCCGATGCCGCGGAGCGGGTATCGCGGGGCGAGCAGGTATACATCGTTGTGCCGGCGGTTTCGCCCGAGCCCGCGGAGAACGGGCTGGTCATCCGGAGCATCCCTGCGGTGCTGGAGGATCTGGCGGCCTCTGCGCTCAAGGGCGCTCGGGTTGGCGTGCTGCACGCGCAGCTCGACAAAGAGACGCGTGAGGAGACGATGAGGAAGTTCCGCGACCGCGAGCTCGACGTGCTGGTGGCCACCACCGTCATCGAGGTCGGCGTGGATGTCCCCAACGCCACCGCGATCATCATCGAACAGGCCGACCGCTTCGGGCTCGCGCAGCTGCATCAGCTCCGCGGGCGCGTCGGACGATCCGACAAGCCATCCGCGTGCGCGCTGGTCGCCGATCCGGTCACCGCCGAGGGCGTGCAGCGCCTCCGCGTGATGGAGACCGTGTCGGACGGCTTCCGCCTCGCCGAGGAAGACCTCAATATCCGTGGACCCGGCGAGGTCTTCGGCTCGCGCCAGTCAGGCCTTGCCCCTTTCAAAGTCGCCGACCTCGTCGCCGACCGCGAGTTGCTGGCGATGGCCCGTCGCGACGCCGCGGCGTGGATCCGCGCGAGCCCCGCGCTCAACCTGCCCGAGGAGGCGTTGCTCAGGCGGCGGCTCATCAAGGCCCACGGGGAGGACCTGGGCCTGGGGGACGTGGGCTAGCGTTGGCCGGACTTGGCGAGCCACGACGCGAGCGCGGGCTCCGACCAGGTGTTGACGCAGAGTTCGGGGGTGAGCCAGCCTCTGCGGCCCGTGGCGACGCCGTACTTCAGATTGTCGAAGTCGTCGGGCTCGTGCACATCGCAGTCGATAGCGATCAGACATCCCGCTTCGACGGCGGCACGCACGTGCGCATCGCGCAGATCCAATCGGAGCCAGTGGGCGTTGATCTCGAGCGCAACGTTGTTCGCCTTTGCCGCGGCGATCAGCGCGGACATATCGGGAGAGAGACCGGCACGCTTGTTGATCAGGCGACCGGTGGGGTGGCCGAGGATGTTGACGCGAGGGTGCTCGATCGCGCGGAGGAGGCGTGCGGTGGCGGTCGCGGGGTCCTGCGAGAGCGCGGTGTGCGGCGATGCCACGATTACGTCGAGCTGCGCGAGGATCTCGTCGGGGTAATCGAGTTCGCCGTCGGCGAGGACGTCGACCTCGGAGCCGGCGAGAATGGTGATGCCCTCGACGACGCTCCGGGCCGCGTGGACCGCGCGGATGTGCTCGAGGAGCCTCTCGATGGAGAGGCCGTTGGCGATCGCGCTGCTGCGCGAGTGGTCGGTGACGGCGATCGTGTGGAACCCGCGGGCCTTCGCACGCCGCGCGAGTTCCTCGATGCTCATGGTGCCGTCCGAGGCGGTGGTGTGCGAGTGGAGCTCGGCCTTGATGTCCGCGAGTTCGACGAGGCGCGGCGTCGCCGTGAGGTCCAGCTCGCCCCGGTCCTCGCGTAGCTCCGGAGGGATGTAAGGGAGCTTGAGGGCGGCGTAGATGGACTCCTCGGTCGCAGCGGCGACGGGCGCGATGCCCCGCGACTGCGGCGGGGTGGGCTCGGAGTCGTTGGGGAAGAGGCCCCACTCGTTGAGCGTCATGCCCATCTTGATCGCTCGCTCGCGGAGGCGGACGTTGTGCTCCTTGCTGCCTGTGAAGTAGCTGAGCGCGGCGCCGAAGACCTGCGCCGGGAGGACACGCAGATCGACCTGGATAGTGGACTGCGGCGCATCGGGGTCCGGCTTCCAGCGTCCCATCGAGTTCTCGAGCGCGACGCGGACAGACGACTTGTTGTCCCCGGCGATGATCACGCTGTGGACACCGGGCGCGGCACGGAAGGCCTCGGCGACGTGCTTCTGCGCGGCCGCGAGCTGGTCGGCGGGGCACTCCACCGCGACGAGGATGTCGATGTCGCCGACGGTTTCCTTGCCCCGGCGCAGCGAGCCCGCGGGCACAACGCACGTCACGCGGGGCAGCGAGGACAGCATCGCGACAAACGATTGGGCGATCGCGTCGGCCTTGCCCAGCCACGTGCGCGTGTTCGCGTCCGCGATCAACGCGATGTTGTCCCGGATCTTGGCGACGGCCTTCTCGCCCATCCGCGGGAGCTTCAGGATCGAGCCATCGGCGATCGAGGCCTTGAGGGACGCGAGGTCGGTGATTCCACCCTGCTGCCACATCACGCGAACGGTCTTGGGGCCGACCCCGGGGATGGTGGTGAGTTCGAGCAGCCCCTTGGGCAGGCGTGCGGCGAGTTCGTCATACTCGGCGACCCGACCGGTCTTGGCGAGTTCAATGATCTTGTCGGCCATCTTCGCGCCCACGCCGTCCAGCTTGAGCAACTGGTCCCGCGTGAGCGAGCCCGCGGCATCGGCAAGGTCGCCGATCGTGCGGCTGGCGCGGGCGTGTGCCGCGGAGCGGAATGAGTCTTCGCCGAGGATGTCCATCATGGCGGACATCTCGGCGAGGAGGGCTGCGATGTCGGCGTTGGAGGGGGTCTGGTGGGCCATGGGTGGGGAGGGTACCGGGGTTGCGGGTGTGGGCGTGGCTAGGCCCGCGAAGAGAGCTTGAGGAGGATGTCCTGGAGGTTGTGATCGAAGGCGCCGCGGGTCAGGACCTCGTCGGCGCCGTGGTCGCGTGCGGATTGGAGCACGTCTTTGGCGACGTGCGGACCCCAGGCGACGATGCGGATGGCGCGGTCGCGTTCGGAGGCGGACGGTGCGCGGAGGCGATTGATGAGCACGAGCGCGGTCTCAGGCTTGTCCAGATCAGCGAGCAGAGCGACGGGCTCGGTATCGGCGAGGCGAGCTTCGAGCATCTCGAGGGTGCGAACAGGGCGAGCGGGAAGACCGAGGGCGTCGGCGGTGGCTTTGATGCGGGAGGCCCAGAGGAGGTCGGCGGCGAAGTAGAGGATCATGGCCGGATCATTGGGGAGGGAGACCGAGAAGGCGGGGACGGGAAGAGAAGGGGCGAGGAGGGGTTGAGGAAGGGGGGCGGGCGGGGATGCGGGGTTTGTTCGCATAAGAGAGGAAGGGATCTGGGTGGCTTTGGGGGAGTGGTGCCGCCTAGCCTTCCAACCACTCTCCGCTCACACCATTGCACGGTCGGGCGGACTTCGTCAAAGGGAAAGAGGCCCATGAGCACGAGCACCACGAACAAGCCAACGTCGCAGGACACCCACCCGATCTTCGAGGAGCTTGGTTTCCCGACGGATCCCAACAACCTGTACCGTCAGACCGTGGGCTCGATGCTCCACGCGGCGGACACGATGGGCCTTCCGCATTACCTGAAGATCATCCTGGCGCAGCCCAAGAACGAGATCATGGTCCACTTCCCAGTGAAGATGGACGACGGCCGCCACCGGATCTTCAAGGGCTACCGCGTGCAGCACAACAACGGCCTGGGGCCGTTCAAGGGCGGGCTGCGTTTCCACCACGACGTGCACCTCGATGACGTGAAGAGCCTCGCATTCCTCATGACGATGAAGTGCTCGCTCGTCGGCGTGCCTTACGGCGGCGGCAAGGGCGGGATCAAGGTTGATCCCCGCAAGCACAGCAAGAGCGAGATGGAGCGCATCGTGCGCCGGTTCACCGCGGCGATCGCCCACAACATCGGACCTGATTACGACATCCCCGCCCCGGACGTGGGCTCCAACAGCCAACACATGGCGTGGATCGCCGACACGTACACCTTCCTCTCCGAGATCGGCGGGGACAACCCCGCCGCGGTCATCACCGGCAAGCCGGTGGAGTACGGCGGCTCGTTGGGTCGCGAGAAGGCGACCGGCCAGGGCGTGGTGGACACGCTGATCGAGATGCTCCCCGAGCTGAACCTCAAGCCCGAGCAGTGCACCTTCTCGGTGCTCGGCTACGGCAACGTGGGCTCGTGGTCGGGCAAGATCTTCCAGGACAAGGGTGCGAAGATGATCGCGGTGGCCGACCACACCGGGTTCATCAAGAACGACAAGGGCATCGACGCCCACGACCTCGCGATTTATGTGACGCAGAAGGGCGGCGTCGCGGGGTACAGCAAGGCCTCCTCGTGCACCAAGGAAGAGTTCTACAAGACCAAGGTTGACGTGTTCATCCCCGCCGCGCTCGAGCAGATGATCCAGGAGACCGAGGCCGAGATGGTGAACTGCCGCGTCGTCGCCGAAGGCGCCAACGCCCCCACCACTCCCGGCGGCGAGCGTGTACTCCAGAAGCGTGGCATCGAAGTCCTCCCGGCGATCCTCTGCAACGCCGGCGGCGTCACCGTGTCCTACTTCGAGTGGGTCCAGAACAAGACCTTCCAGGCGTGGGACCTCGAGCAGGTCGACTCCCTGCTGAACAAGCACATGATCCAGGCCGCCGGCAAGGTCCGCGTGGCGAGGAAGAAGTACGGCTGCGATCTCCGCACGGCCGCCTACATCGGCGCGCTCCAGCGGCTGCAGGACGCCTACGAAGTCCGCGGGATTTTCCCGTAAGGTCCTGACAGGGTTCCGTCAATCCTCAAGACCCCTCGCGAACGCGGGGGGTCTTTCGTTTGGCGGTACAGCCGTTACGCGCCGCCCAGAGCGAACGCGACCCCGTGTTCCCCGGGCCCGATCACGACATTCGTGAGGCCGCGGGCCGTGTGTTTCGGATGATTAAGGAGCATGTCGCATGGAGCACACAACGAGGCCTTTGATCTGCCGGAACCCTTGGGGCACCACCGCGCACCGGGGTTCCGCGAGGCCGATGCCGCGAAAGCGCGGCACGCCGGCTTGTCCCGTCTTACGCCCAACGAAACGGTGGTGTGGTCCTACGCGCGTCCCCGAACCCACGGCGATTTGTGGCGGGCCGCGCGGCTCGGCATGATCATCGCCGGATCGTTGTTCGGCTCGCTGTCCATCTGGGGAACGCAGGACATCAACATGTACACCATCGGGCTGATGTGCTCGTTGGGCGTCGTCGCCGCGGCAACGACGATGATCTTGTGGCAGACGATCCGCTCGGCACCCCGGAACCTCGTCCCAGGGTTTGTGGCGTTGCTCACCAAGCAGCGGTTGCTGGTGGTCAACCTCGACGCGCCGGACGATGTCTGGTCGCTCTACGTCGGCCAGGTGCTCCAGGTGTCATCCGACACGCTCTTGCATCACTACGGCGGTGTCTGGGTCGCGGGGTGGTGGATCGATCCGCGAGGGAAACGAGTGGAAACCAAGGTTCCGCTCTTCATCGGGAGAGAGAGCGCGGCGGCGATCCAGATGCTGCGCCGCCGACTCACCGCCGAGTGCCTCGACGGTCAGAATGAAGCGGCGTAACGCCGCGGACCGTACCCTGTGCTCATGGGCGCAGCAGAACCTCACGTCGCACTGCTCAGGGGCATCAACGTCGGCGGCAAGAACCGCCTCGCCATGTCCGACCTGCGCGCGTACTTCGAGAAGGCCGGTGCGCTCAGTGTTTCGACGTACATCCAAAGCGGGAACGTCGTCTTCACGGCCGCACCACGTGGCGCCTCGCCCGTGTGCGAGGCCGTGACGGGCGCGATTCGCGAGCACCACGGCTTCGAGGTTCCGATCGTCTGCCAATCCGGCGCTGCACTTGGCTCCATCGTGGAGCGATGCCCGTTTGAGGCCACCGAGAACGTCCACGTCGTGTTCCTCAGTGGCAAGCCAGCGAAGGCAATGGTCGACCGGCTTGAGAGGGACCGCTCCCCCGGCGACACCTTCGCCGTCGTGGGCGATGTGATGTACCTCCATCTCCCGAATGGGATGGCGCGGACAAAGCTCTCCAGCGTGTGGATCGACACCCAACTCAAAGTCACCAGCACCGCTCGCAACTGGCGGACGGTGACGACGCTGCTGGGCATGTGCTCGGCATGAACGCAAAGACCCCGCGCTCGGGGAGCGCGGGGTCACGGAAGCTCTGAGTCGAGAGAATCAGCGACGGCGGCGTGCCGCGAAGAGGAGCCCGAAGGCCATCGCGCCCGCGGTGGTCGGCGCGGGGATGACGTTCTCGCAGTGGTTGGTGATCCAGAACGCGAGGTCATTGGTAATGGGCACACCGGCGCCGAAGCTGCCGTAGGCGGAGAATCCGCCCGCCGCGCCGTTGGAGTTGCCGAAGGTGTGCACGGCGATGATGCCCTGGTTCTTGACTTCCATCAGACCGCCCGCCCAGTCCGGGACGACGGTTCCGTCGGCATCGTCGGGGCGGGTGAACGCGCTCGTGTGCGTGTAGAAACTGCCGTTGTTGGGGAAGCTCCCGAAGCCAAGGTACGGGCCGCCCGAGTCGCCGACGAACGACAGGCCTTCCGCGGCAAGGAAGCCTGTCTCGGCCGGACGGTCAAAGGTGAACTGAACCCCGGTGCACGGAAGCCCCCGGCTGTCGCTGACGATGTTGTTGCGGGTGGCTTCGATCCGGTTGTTCTGGAACCGCTTGTTGCGGGCGGCGAGGTCTTCGACCGGGTTGTCGGTCTGCATGCCGCCCTGCACGAAGGTGCCGGTGCGACCGTAGCCAAGCTGGGTGAACTGCGTGTGGTTGGTCACCATGTCGTTCACGTTCTGGGGAGCGAGTGTCAGAAGCTGGAGGTTGTTGAAGAAGCCGTCGGGCTGCCCCCACTTCACGGCGACGAGCGCGATATCGAGCGTCGGGTGCGCGATGTACCAGTTGTCGCCGCCGCCGACGCGGCCGGGCCGAACCGGGGCCGTCTGCCGATCGCCCAGCGCGATGGAGCGACGCGGGCTGTTCTCGACGACGTGGTTGGCCGTGAGCACGCAGAACCAGCCCTCGCCGTTGGCGTCGATCTTCCGACCGATGATGGATCCCGTACCGCTGCCCGCGATGTTGCCCGCGCCGTTCTCCTTGTACACCTGAACGACGCCGTTGAGCGTCTGCGATTGGGGCGCGAGCCACGGCAGGGTCTACTGGTTGGGGCCGGTCGCGACCGCGGTGCCGCAGGCGATTGCAAGCACGAGACCCGCACCCGCCGCGCGCTGGTTCATCTCGAACTTCATGTGTCCTCTCCAAGGTGGCTCTCGAACCGTCGCGCACGCGACGTGTTCAGCACCATCAACGGAGAAGCTCCGAGAAGCTCACGCGCTTGATCGAACCAAATCGAACGGCTTCACACGACCTTTACGGATAGTCTTGCCGCGTAGGACGGATCATGATGTCGTTCACGTGCACCTGCGGAGGCTGCGACGCGACGAAGGTTACGAGGCGAGCAACATCGTCGGGCTGGAGCACGGGACCGATCCGCGCAAAGACCTCGGCCACCCACTTGGGGTCGTACCCGGCAACACCCTGGAACTCGCTCTCGACAAAGCCCGGCTCGATGAGCGTGACGCGGATGCCCTTAGGACCGAGCTCACGCCGCGCACCCTCGACGAGACCGTGCAGCCCGAACTTCGTCGAGCCATACATCGACGAGAACGGGGAGACGTGCCGACCGACGGTCGAGCCGATGACGATGATGTCGCGCGGGCTCCCCACCAACGCCGGACCCGCAAGCCCCTCGGTGGCCTTGAGCATGCGGTGCCCCGCCGCGCGGATGAGCTTCGCCGCGCCGAGCAGGTTGGTGCGGATCATTTCTTCCCACTGCGACGTGTCGCTGGTCATGACGCTGCCGTTGAGCCCGCGTCCGGCGTTCACGACGATCAGGTCCGCGTCCTTCGACCGTCCGCCGAAGGCATCCCGCGCCGTATCCAGCATCCTCGTGATCACGGCGTCGTCGGCGCAGTCACCGGCGGCGGACGCGACACGCGGGCCGATCTCCGCCGCGAGTTCCGCGAGACGCGACTCGCGCCGTGCATTGGCGACCACGCCGCACCCCGCGGCGACGAGTGAACGCAGGATGGCTTCACCGATGCCCGCGGAGGCGCCCGTGACGAGGCCGATTCGACCGGCGAGGGAGTTGCTTGTCATAGCCGCAGCGTAGGCGGGGGGCGGCGGGATCAGTCGTCGTCGGAGACCGGCGGCTTGCCGGAACGCTCGTCGATCCAGGCGGCCTGGATGTGCTCGAGGATCTTCTCGTTCACCCCGTGCCCGGGCTCCTCGCGGAAACCCGGGAGCGCAACGACGAGTTTCTTGAGCTCGACGCGCTGGATGATGGCGAGCTCGATCAGGTTGTCGATTTGGGTCTGCGTGTGGATCATGGTAATTTATTTACTGGCCTTCGGGTGCTTGGTTGGGAGCAGATCGTTGTCGGTGGTGTATTTTGGATTCTCAGGTCGCCCGTTCTTCACGAGATAGAGGTAGGAGTTGACTCGAGCAAACGCCCACTG
>JBEIUO010000006.1:0-17987 GCA_040374335.1 Phycisphaeraceae bacterium | reverse complement strand
CGACGCTGACGGTGTCGTCCCCGCGCGTGCCGGTCCTCGCGGGGTACGTCTGCGTGGTGCCTTTCGCGTGCGGTCCGGCGACGCCGCGGGTGGCGGCGCTGGTGCCGGGGGTGTTGCCGAATGAGGTGATCCCGCCGGCGGATGCGTTTGTGTGTACTCGTGGCGAGACGACGCTGAGTGTGGGGTGGTTGGGTTCGAACCCGGCGACGTTCCAGTGGCAGGCGGAGTTCCCGGCGGGTTCGGGGACGTGGACAAACCTGACGGACGGCAATCTTTCGAGGACGTTCATCGAGGGCGCGCAGACGAGGTTTCTGACGGTGGGGGCGCGGTCGGGGATGACGATGAACGCGTTTGTGGAGACCGACTATCGGTGCATCATCACCAACACGTGCGGGTCGACGACGTCGAGCGTGGGTTCGATCACGCTGTGCATCGGCGATTACGACTGCTCGGCGGGCGTGGATGGTGACGACGTGATCGCGTTCTTCGCGGACTGGGACGCGGGGTTGAGCGGGGCGGATGTGGATGGGAGCGGGGGAGTTGATGGTGACGATGTGATTGCGTTCTTTGGGGCGTGGGACACGGGCTGCTGAACGGGATCAACACGGGCGCGGGCCTGGTTCTCCCCACTCGCGGCGTGAAGAAGCGGGCACCTCGGGCGATCGTCCGGGGTGTTCTGCGTTTTGGGGCGGGGCGGGGGTGAGGAGGGGTTTGCCCGGCAGAGGTGGGGGGTGGTGGTGGGAACCCCGGCAGAGGGGCGGGGGGATGCCTTGCTTACATATAGATTATGTTGTCACGGGGGGTGACGGGGCGGTGGGCACGTCGTACGTTGGTGGTGCTGCTGCGACCGAACGCGGGCGATTGAACAGGCGGGTGCACCATGAAACGTGAGATGAATCTGGGTTGGTTGATCGGGTGGATCGTGTCGGGTGTGCTGCTGCTGTGCGGCGCGAGGGTTTCGGCGGTGGAGCAGGTGTATGCGCAGACGCCGCACGCGTCGGGCGGTTTGTACAAGTCGGCCTGGTTTCCGCCGGACGGTTTGGACAGCGACGAGTGGGTGTGGGACAACTTCATGATTCCGGCGGGGGCTGCGATTACGGAGATTCGCTGGCGCGGCGCGTACGGCAGTGAAGCGATGGGGTTCCCGCATGCCCCGGCGTCGGACTTCACGATCGCGATCTACAGCAACACGCCGAACCTCGTGCAACCGGACTTGCAGACCGGGGGTCGGCTGGTGCGGTACTACGCGGGGGGAAACGCGGGCGAGACGGGCGCGGGGGTGGCGAACGGTGTGCCGGTGTACGACTACCACTTCACGCTGCCTGTGCCGTTTCAGGCTTCGCCGGGGACGATTTACTGGGTGCAGATCATCGCGCATCAGGGGATTGCTCCGCAGACATCGTGGCCGCCGGACTGGAGCATGGTTCGTGGGAGCGGGGGGAACAACGCGCACTTTCGCAGGGTGTATGCGCAGTACCAGAACATCACGGGTGACTGTGTGTTCTCGTTGTATACGTCGGGTGATCCGACGGTGACGATCAGCGCGAGCGCGGCGCCCGCGAGCGCGGGGGTGGTGACGGGTGCGGGGGCGTATCCGGTGAACAGCACGGCGACGCTGACGGCGAATCCGGCGGCGGGGTACGGGTTTGCGACGTGGACGGAGGGTGGCGGGGTGGTGAGCACGGCGAACCCGTACGCGTTCGCGGCGACGACGAGTCGGACGCTGGTGGCGAACTTCGTGCCGGCGTTTGACGTGGTGACGTACGCGATGCCGTCGTACGGGGGCGTGGTGACGGGGGGTGGGAGGTACAACGAGGGGGCGGTTGCGACGTTGACGGCGACGCCTCACGACGGGTTTGTGTTCACGGGGTGGTCGGATGGCGCGACCGAGGCGGTGCACGCGATCACGGTGACGGCGGGTGTGTATGTGACGGCGTTCTTTGCGTCGGCGCCGGGGTGGGTGACGTTTGACCTGGACAATGCGCCGGTGCACACGTCGCTGCCGGTTTCGGTGGGGGTCAACGGGTTGGGGGTGGGGTTGAGCGCGACGGGCGGGGGGTTCTCGATTCAACCGGCGGGCACGGTGGGGATCAATCCGCCGGGGTTCTCGGGGCTGATTCTGTATCCGAACAGCGTGTTCGGCGCGGATCTGATCGCGGACTTCAGCGCGATGCTGACGCGGTTCTCGATTCTGTACTCGCCCCAGGAGATCGGCTGCGATGATTCGGCGACGATGCGGGTGACGGTGTATCGCGATGGCGTGGAGGTTGGGACGGCGACGACGACGTGTCCGACGCCGGGGACGTATCCGTCGCACACGCTGGCGATCGACTCGGTGGAACCGTTCAATCGCGCGGTGGTGCATTACGATTCGCGGCCGCCGCGGTGTCAGGACTATGGGGTGATTTTCCTTGCGGACAACATCACGGTGCGGCGGGCGTGCGCGGGGCCGGGCGTGACGGTGCAGCCGGTGGATGTTGTGGGGTGTGAGGGGGCGACTGCGGAGTTTGGCGTTGTTGCGGCGGGGGACGGGGTGCTCGTGTATCGCTGGCAGCGCGAGGGTGAGCCTGGCGTGTGGGCCGACTTGAACGACGGGGTGATGGAAGGGGTGGGAGTGGTCGAGGGCAGCGGGACGGCGACGCTTGTTCTTCGCGGTGTGGCCCGGGGTGCGCACGGCGCGTTCCGCTGCGGTGTTGTGGGGAGTTGCGGGGTGACGGCGAGCGACCCGGCGTGGTTGATTCTGTGCGTGGGCGACTTCGACTGCTCGGGCGGCGTGGATGGCGACGATGTCATCGCGTTCTTTGGGGAGTGGGACGCGGGGTTGGTCGGCGCGGATGTCAACGCCGACGGGGGCGTAGATGGTGATGATGTGATTGCGTTCTTTGGCGCTTGGGACGGCGGGTGTTGAGGTGGGGACTGGCTTGTTGTGAGTCTGGCTGAGCCCGCGGGGAATGTCAGAGAACTGACAAGGATCCGACAAGCGGTGGCGAAGGAGGGGTGAAGCTCGGGCAAACCTTGCTGGATGGGGGTGTGCGCGCGGGCGTGGGGGTGTACGGTGGGGGATCGCCGAGGAGTGATCCCATGTCCATGTATGGTGCTGCTGCGTCTGAGCCCAAACCAACGGCGTCGGCCATGCCACATTCGGCGGAGGAGGTGCGCGGGATCTACGGGGGTGCGCCCGGGGAGTATGAGCTGACGCCGCGGAACTACTGGCCGACGACGATGTTCTCTCGACGGTACAAGCGACACGCGGAGGATGCGTCGGCGATCATCGCGCATCTGCAGGAGTTGAAGGCGGCTCAGATGAAGAACATCGAGAGCGACGTTGCGGTGGTGATGAAGTCCGAGCATGGGCTGTACGAGAGCAAGCTGGACCTGTTCGAGACGACGGAGCACCCGCAGCTCAAGACGCTGGTCGCGTTCATCGAGTCGAGCGTGAAGCGGGCGGTGTGGCATGTCAATGGACGCTCGGTGGACCTCAACCGGATCCGGGTGAAGTTTGTCGACTCGTGGTTCCACATCACGAACGACTCGGGGTTCCACGATGCGCACTACCACGGTGGGTGTTCGTGGTGCGGGATGTACTACCTTCAGATGACCGATGTTCCGGAGGTACGTCCGAGCCACGCGCCGAACGGTGTGAACCGGTTCTGGAGCCCCATTCCGCACGGAGGGATACTAAGCGACTTCGGCAACCACTATCTCGGCAACGGGTGCGTGGATGTGCCACCGATCCCGGGTACGCTCGTGCTGTTCCCGGCGTACCTGCTGCACAGCGGGCTTCCGTACAAGGGAGACAAGGACCGGGTCCTGCTCGCGTTCAACACGACCTCGACGCTGGAGCCGGAGGCGAGGGATGGCACCCGCTAGCGTTCGGCTCGGTGGAGCGAGGGGCGAGGCCGAGCGGACTACACGGGCGGTCCGAAAGGGAACGGGATCGGCACTGGGTTTTCGTCGCCGAGGCCGCCGCCGCGGGTGAAGCGGATGGTGCCGATGTCGATGGTGCGGTGGATGCCGGGGACGGGTGCGCGCGGGGTGGGTTCGATGTCCCACAGGACTTCGCTTCGGAAGATGACGCGGCCGTCTTCGGAGACTTCGCAGAAGATGTCGGGTTCGAGCTCGCCGAAGGCATCGCCGATCGGACCTTTCAGCCCGGAGCGGAAGCGGTCGGGCGAGATGACGGCCCGCGCGGCTCCGTTGGCGTCGAGCGGGGATTCGCCGAGGAAGTCGTCGGCGACGGCGTCGGCGTCGTAGAAGCGGACCCGCAGAGTGGGGTCTGTGAGCGGGGTGCCGTTCTCTTCGAGTACGAAGCGGGCACAGAGGATGATCAGGTCGGTGGACATGATGCGCCTCCTTTGCGGGATCATAGGGCCTCTCGCGGCGGAGGGAGTCGGCCGGCGGAGTCAGAACCGCTCGCGGGCGTGGGCGTGCTCGATGGCGGCGGCGAGGTTCTTCAGAATGCGGATCGTTGCGGCGATGTAGCGGAAGACCATGATGAGCGCGGCCACGATCACGGCGATACCAGGGAGGACGATCAGCAGGTACATGATGCCCGCGACGGTGGTGGAGAAGAACGCGATCGCGTCGATGCCGATGATCACGGCGTGGAAGACGAGCATCAGCACGCCGATCTTGTGGAGTGAGTGGGCGTGCTTGGTAAGGACGGCGTCTTGGGCGCGGGTGCCGAGGTTCGCGACGACCATCGCGACCGCGAGCATTGAGCCGTACGACGCGAACGCGAGGACATCGGCCCCGAGTTCGGCGGCGGGCCCCGCGAGGAAGAAGAGCAGCAGGGTTGCCGCGGTTTGCGAGCAGCCGTCGGCGATGGCCCAGGTGCGGGCGCGACGCGTGAGCTTCGTGAAGACCTGATCGCGCTCACGGGCGGGATCGGGCGATGCGAGGAGCCAGACGCCGTAGACGCCGGCGAGGGTGAGGATGAGTTCGACGATCGACATGCCCCGGTTGAAGGCGTTGTTCGAGATGACCTCCTGAACTGGTCCCGCGGCTATGAGCGCGATGACGGCGGCGATCTGGAGGAGGACGCCGCGGCGGAGGGTGTGGAGGTAGTCGAGTGAGCTGTCGCGGAGGTGGACCGCGTGGCGAGAGGCGCTGAGGGGCGTGCCGCACTCGGGGCAGACACCGGTTGGCGCGAGCTTGTCGACCGGATAGCCGCAGGAGATGCAGGTGGCATCGGGAGCTGGGGCCGGTGTCGTTGGGGGAATGGAGGATGCGTCGGTCATCGGGTGTTGAGCTTCTTGGCTTCGCGGGCGGCTTCCGCGAGGAGGTCCTGGAGTCTTGCGAACGCGAAGATCCGGACGACGGGGTGAGCGACACAGAGCAGCAGGAACGTGGCGATCATGAGTAGCCAGAAGCCACCCAGTTCGGCGACGATCATTGGGGAGGAGGAGGCGACGATGAGCGTGCCGACCAGCGCGGTTGGGATGGTGCCGATGGCGATTGCCGCGAGGACCGTGCTGGTGTTGCGTGCGCCGCCCATGAACGCGATGAACATCTGGAGGCGGGGGACGACGGAGCCGGAGATGCAGAGCATGATTCCTACAGGGATCCAGGGCCAGTAGGCGGCGCGGCCGTTCGCGAGGAACATGCTGAACGCGAAGAGGAACGCGGCGCCCTCGATGGCGACGCAGACGCGTGTGATCTTTCGCCAGAAGCACCAGCGACGGTTGAAGTCAAGGGGCGAGCGGTGCATGGTGAGCAGTGCGCCGCCGCAGGAGCCGGCGATGCCGACGAGGGTGAGGGCGGGCAGGAGCAATCTGTCGATGGTTGAGCCGGCGAGCGTGGGGTTTGAGGTGTCGACGACGATTCCGATGAGCGCCCAGAAGGAACAGGCGCGCAGCCAGATACCAAGCTGCCACGCGCGGAGTGCGGGGACGGGGAGCTCGGCGAGGCCGGAGCTGCTGATGGAGCGGACGACGGGTGCGCCGCACTCGGGGCAGCGGTCGGTGATCTCGGCGTACTCGAGGGAGTAGCCGCAGCCGATGCAGGTGTGCGAGCGGCGCGCGATCATGGCGTCGCTCCTGTCTTGGCGGCGAGCGCGGCGCGGAGGTTCTGTTGGAGACCGACCCACGCCCAGGCGCGGGCGGGGAGGTGAACCATGCCCAGGACGTAGAACACGAGCAGAAGCAGATGCTCCATGCCGTCGAAGGAACCGGCGAAGCTGGTCTGGGCGAGCACGATGATCGAGCAGATGTAGACGATGATCGTTGCGGCGGAGAGCCAACTCCAGCGGAGCGCGACGGCGACTCCCTCGGGTTCGCAGAGCTTTGCGAGGGGCGAGGCGGCGAGGGCGACGCCGATGCTGGAGAGGTAGACGATGATCGCCGCGGCGAGCCAGCCGAGCTCGAAGCGGGTGGTGCCACGGACAAGCTCCGCGAGGGCGAGGAGCGGGACGATGAGCGATTCGAGGATCAGCAGGACTCGGCAGGCGAGGAACGTGCGTGGGCGGTCTGAGGCGAGGTGGAGGCGTTCGCCGGAGGCGAGCAGAATCCAGCCGCCGAGGGTGGCGGGTGCGGCGAGGACGAGCAGCGCGGCGAACCAAAGGAGGCCCTGCGGATCTCGGATGGTGTCTTCGCGGCGTTCGCCGAGGCCGGACTCGAGGAGGAGCGCGATGAAGAAGAGAAGGGAGAGGGCGCGGAGGCGGACGCCGTGGAGCCAGCGCTGCAGGATGTTCGCGGGTTGGGAGGCGAGGGTCGGGGGCGTGCGGGAGATCGCGACGGGCGTAGCGCATTCGGGGCAGGTGCCGGCGTTCTCGAGGTTCTCGAGGTCGTACCCGCACGAAATGCATACATCACGCGGCGTTGACAACATTCTTCCTTGGTGGGGTATGAGAAACCCCTCGATTCCCGTTGGATTCTAGGACGTTGGGCGAATCCTTCTTCCGTTCTGGTCGATGCACTTGTACTGTAAGGACCTCTGTGGAGTTCGAGGAGTAGGCGGATGATCAATCGCTGCGCGTTGCTGGTTGCCTGTGTGGGTGGTGTTGCGGGTGCGCAGAATGTCCCGCCCGGGTTCGTCGACTCCCTTGTCCGGGGTGGATGGGATCAGGCGGTTGGGGTGGTGTTTGCGGAGGATGGACGGGCGTTTGTGTGGGAGAAGGCGGGGCGGGTGTGGATGATCCACGAGGGGGAGGCGCACGATCATCCGGTGATTGATATCAGCGAGGAAGTGCGGAACTGGCGCGACTTCGGGTTGCTCGGGTTGGCGCTCGATCCTGACTTTGTGAACAACGGGCGCGTGTATCTCTCGTACATCGTGGACTACCACCATCTCGCGTACTTCGGGACGCCGCAGTACAACGAGGCGGCGGACGACTTTACGCGGGACTCGATCGGGCGAGTGACGCGGTACACGCTCGACGCGACGGACGAATACCACACGGTTGTGGCGGGGAGTCGCGCGGTGTTGATCGGGGAGACGGCGAGCACCGGAGTCCCGATCACGCACCAGTCGCACTCGCTTGGGGCGATGGTGTTTGGCGAGGACGGCACGCTGCTGCTCGCGACTGGGGACGGCGCGAGTTACGAGGATGTCGACACGGGCGGACTGCGGACGGGGAGCAGCAACACCGCGCTCGCCGACGGCATCCTCGCCCCGTTCGAGGACGTGGGCGCGTTGCGGGCGCAGATGGTGCAGTCGCACAGCGGGAAGATCCTGCGGATCGATCCGGAGACGGGCGATGGGTTGGCGAGCAACCCGTTTTACGATGCGGCGCATCCGCGCGACCCTCGGTCGCGTGTGTGGGCGCTCGGGAATCGCAACCCGTTCCGGATGACGATCCGGCCGGGGACCGGAGCATCGAACCCGGGCGTCGGCGACCCCGGCACGTTGTACATCGGCGATGTTGGGTGGCTCACGTTCGAAGAGCTCAATGTGGCACCGGCGGGCGGGTTCAACTTCGGCTGGCCGCTGTTTGAGGGTCTTGTGTCCAACTCGAACTTTCAGCTCGCGACCACGGCGAATCTGCTTGCGCCCAACCCGCTCGCGGGGGGCGCGTGCGGCGGCTTTGTTCCCTTCCGTAACCTGCTTGTTCAGGACGTGCTGGTGTCGCCTTCGTGGCCGAACCCGTGCAACTCATCGGTGCAGCTGCCGGGGTCGCTATTCCTGTTCGAGCATGCGCGGCCCGCGATCGAGTGGGGGCGCGGGATGCCGTTCCGGTGCGGCGGCTACACGGGGAATCTGGCGGCGGCGGTGAACGTCGGAGCGCCGGGGGCACCGGTCGCGGGCACGGGGTTTGTTCCCGGGGGCACGTCGTCGACGGGTGGCGCGTGGTACACGGGCGCGGCGTTTCCTGGGGCGTACGCGAACAGCTACTACCATGCGGACTTCGTGGGGGGATGGATCCACCAGTTTCTCTTTGACTCCAATGACCAGCCCACGGAGGTACGAGCGTTCGCCACGAACCTGGGCGCGATCGTCGATGTGGAGTACAACACGTTCGATCAATCGCTGTACTACCTCGCGTTCACCAACGAAGGTGATTCGGTGTTGCGGCGGATCAGCTACGGGCTTGATACACCGCCCGTAGCGGTCGCGGCGCCGGAAGTGTCGTTCGGCGCGCTCCCGCTGACGGTGTCTTTCACGAGCGCGGGTTCGAGCGATCCGGAGAACGGTGCGCTGACGTATCTGTGGGACTTCGGCGACGGGGCGACGTCATCCTTGCCCAATCCCTCGCACACCTTCACCGGCGGCGCGGGGCCGCGGCGGTTTGATGTCACGCTCTCGGTGACGGACGCGGTGGGCAACATCGCGACGAGGCGGCTGCTTGTCAGCGGGAACAACACACCTCCGCAGGTGAGCATCACGAGCCCGGTGGACGGCGCGAGCTTCCCGGATGGAACGTTCACGCTTCCGCTGCGGGCGAGTGTGATCGACGCGGAGCACGCGGGGGCGGACCTGTCGTGCCGGTGGCAGGCGCAGATCCGCCACAACACGCACACGCACCCGGAGCCCATCATCGCGGAGTGCGAGCCGGACATTGTTCTGGATGGCGCGGGTCACTCGGGCGAGACGTTTTACTGGCAGTTCCGGTTGACGGTGACGGACGCCGCTGGCCTGTCGACCGTCGCGACAGCGGCGATCTACCCCGAGGTGTTCGACTGCAACGGCAACAGCGTGCCGGATCCTGATGACATCGCGCAGGGCACGAGCCAGGACTGCAACGGCGACGGAGTGCCGGACGAGTGCGCGATCCTCCTTGGAGTGAGCGACGATTGCAACGCGAATCAGCTCGCGGACGAGTGCGAAGCCGGGAACGTGCGGACGTTCACCTTCGGGGCCGATGCGGGAGACTTCGCGCTCAACGGAACAGCCGCGTGGATCGACGGGCGCGTCCGGCTGACGGCGCCGAACGTCTTCGAGCCTGGGTCGGCGGTGCTGCCGGTGTCATCTGATGCCGTCCACGGCTTTGAAGCGGCGTTTGATGTGAAGGTCTCCGGCCCCAATCACGGCGACGGCGTCTGCTTTACCGCTATGGAATCGACGTACTCCCAGCTCACAAACTTCGGCGGCGGTGGACCGGGTTACGGAGCGCTTGTCGTCGCCATCGAGCCCCGCGAGGGCGGGCAGCGGGACCGCGTGGTGTTGGTGGTCGACAGCGCGGAGATCGTTGACGCAAACATCCCGTTCGAGATCGCCGATGGTCAGCCGCATCGGGTGCGTGTGAGCGCGACGGGTGAGGGTGTCGCAGTGTGGATGGAGAACGCGCTGGGTGCTGAGATCGCGCTGCTGCCCCGCACCGTTTTGCCACGCTGGCGGGTGGTCCCCCGGCTCTTTGGTTTCGGTGCGTGGACGAACGCGAGCCTCGGCGAGCATTCGATCGACAACGTGGCGCTGTTTGTCTCCGGTCCTGCGGACCACAACGGCGACGCGATCCCGGACGTGTGCCAGCCGCTGTCGGCGCTGGATTGCGACGCCGATGGGATCGAGGACTGGGCGGCGATCTCGCAGGGCGCGGCGGTGGACTGTAACGGGAACCTGCGGCCGGACTCGTGCGATATTGCCGCGGGCGCTTCGCTTGATATCGATTCCAACGACGTCCCGGACGAGTGCGACCCGTGCCTCTCCGACTACGACCACAGCGGCGGTGTCGACGGCGACGACGTGATCGCGTTCTTCGCGGACTGGGATACGAACGTCATCTCGGCGGATATCGACGGCAGTGGGGGGGTCGACGGTGACGACGTCATCCTCTTCTTTACGCTGTGGGACGCGGGTTGCTGAACCGGCGGGCAGGTTACCTATCCTCCGTGCATGATCCGCTCTGTCGGCCTCATTGTCGGTCTTGAGATCCACGTCGAACTGGCGACGCGCACCAAGATGTTCACGCGGGTGCTCAATCCCGCGCACGCAACGTTGATGGCGGATGAGCCCGCACCGAATACGTTGATCGACCCGACGGTGCTCGCGTTGCCAGGGGCCCTGCCCGTGATGAACCGACGGGCGGTCGAGCTCTCGATCATGGTTGGGCGAGCGCTCCACTGCACGATCGCCCCGTTCAGCAAGTGGGACCGGAAGAACTACTTCTATCCCGATATGCCCAAGGCGTACCAGATCTCGCAGTTCGATCTCCCTCTTTGCGGCGAGGGGTATTTCGATCTTCCGGCGACAGATCCGGCGGGTTTCCCGGATCTCTCCGGGCGGACCACGCGGATCCGCGTGCAGCGGGCGCACCTCGAGGAGGACGCGGGCAAGCTGCTCCACGAGTCGCCCGGTGGGCACGCCATCAACCACTCGATCGTCGACTACAACCGCGCGGGCACGCCGCTCCTGGAGATCGTCACCCACCCGGACTTCACAAACGCGGATGATGTGGTGCTGTTCGCCAAGTGCCTCCGATCGCTCTGCCTGTTCCTCCGCGCCACCGAGGGCGTGATGCAGAGGGGGCACATGCGGTTCGAGCCCAACATCAACTGCGAGCTCACGCTCGACGACGGTTCGAAGGTGCGAACACCGATCGTTGAGGTCAAGAACCTGAACTCGTTCAAGTCGCTCCGTGGGGCGATCGACTTCGAACTCGCGGAGCAGCCGCGTCGCTGGCTGGAGGACAAGAAGGTGATGGGGCCGGGTGCCAAGACGACGCGCGGCTGGGACGATCAACGCAGCATCACGTTCGTGCAGCGCGAGAAGGAAGACGCCCACGACTACCGCTACTTTCCCGACCCCGATCTTCTCCCCGTGGTTGTGGACGCCGCGTGGCTTGCGGAGCTCGAAGCGCGGGCTCCGGAGCCGCCGCTGGAGCGGCTGCGGCGGTACGTATCGCGGTACTTGCTCCCGATCAAAGAAGCCGCGGCACTCACCGACGATCCGAGGGAGTGCGACTTCTACGAGGGCATCATCGGCGGGCTCGTCGCCGGTGGAATCGAGGGTGCTCGCGCGGGGAAGATCGCGGCGAATCTCGTTCTCGGTGCCCTGATGAAAGTAGCGAACGAGCACATGTTGACGCCGCCGACGCTCGGACTTTCTGAGGCGTTGTGCGCGGCTGTGCAGGCCATGCGCGAGCAGGGCCTGGTGAGCAACCAGGCTGTCGAACCGCTGCTGGTCGCGCTGCGTGCGGACCCCGGCGCACAGACGTTTGATGGCGCGAAGCTCTCGGCACAGCGTGCGGGGCTTGTGATCGAACGGGACGACGCGGCGATGTTGGCGTGGATCGACCAGGTGCTGGCGGCGAACCCCAAGGCCGTGGAGGACATCCGCGCGGGCAGGGTCCAGGCCGCGGGTAGGCTGGTGGGCGAGGTAATGAAGCTGGCCGGTGGGCGTGCGGACGCGAAGAGCGTTCGCGAGGCGGTGCTGGCTCGCGTGGGCGGGTTGTGAGTTGGGTGGTCAGTTCAAGGGCGGGGATTCAGCGTCATCTGTCCGGCGTCGCCGCCCGTGAACAGAAGGAAGCGGACTGAGCCGTCGGCCGCGAGGACGTTGCCGCCGTCCTGCTGGCGGTGCCAGCTGGCGTCGAGGGCGGCGGCGTCGGTTCCGGCCTGTGCGGTGGCGTAGAACCACGCGGTGTCGCCGGTGAGGAGGAGGCGGCTGCGGTCGACCTTGATCTCGTGGTCGAAGAGCGGCCGGGACTGGCGGTCGATGCCCGCGAGGGTCGAGTTCATCAGCAAGCCGTTAGCGCGGTAGCTGTTGCCAAACTCGCGGTAGCAGGTCCCGCCTTCGAGCACGCTCGCGCCGACTTCGCCCCGGACTGAGCCGCCGCGACGGTACACGCCCCGGTCAGCGGGGCAGCGGAAGATCTCGGCCATCTCGGCGCTCTCGCGTTCGAGGTTTTGGACCATGTATCGGTTGATGGGGCGGGTGGCGGCGAGGACGGGGACGCCGCCTTCTTCGAACTCGACACCGCCGTAGTACCACTCGGGCTGGGGGCCGAAGCCGGGGTACATCTCCTTGTTCTCAGAGAGGTAGGAGTCCCAGGCGATGTAGGTCTGGCGGAGGTTTTGCGCGCACACCGTGCGGTAGCCCGCGTCGCGGGCGCGAACGAGCGCGGGAAGCAGCAGCGACAGCAGTGCCGCGACAATCGCGATGCTGACGATGACTTCGATGAGTGAGAACGCTTTTCGCACGGTTGACTACCACCACACGGACCACGAGAGGGCCGCATCAGTATACACAAGCGGGCGAGGCCGAGGGAAGGAGAAAACCTAACAGAGAGCGACCGGAATTGACTTCCGGGGGCCGGTTGATTATCGGATCACTCGCTCGCGTGGGCCACCATTCGGGTTCGGAGGTTGTCGAGGACGTTCATGAAGTTGATGTAGCTGTCGTAGGGGGAGTCGTAGGGGTTGAAGTACTTGTGGACGTCGCCGTCGGCGAAGTACTTGGTGCACATGTAGTAGAAGTGATCGCTGGTGGTGAGCTTGCGCCAGTCGTTGAGGAGGTGGCCGACTTCGGTGCGGTGCTGGTCGGTGCCGGAGGTCGTGGCGCGGTCCCAGGCCTTGCGGATCTCGATGCCCAGGCGGTATGTCTCTTCGAGGGCGTTGTGTTGCATGGCGTTGCCGCGCCAGGCGGTCAGATCGCGTTCGGTGTCGGCCCACGAGATGTAGTTGTGGACGTCGTACTCGCCGACGGGATCAAACTCCTTGAGCGCCATCGACGGCGTCACGAAGTGATTTTGCCCGGGGCTGACGTCGAACCACTGCTGGGGGAGCGCGGCGAGGAACTCGAAGATGCCGGTGTCGGCCCACTGGTGCTCGCCGAAGGTCTCGTAGTCCATGAAGAGGTTGCAGAGGTAGCCGTTGCCGTTGACGAGGTTGGCCCACTTGGCGAACTTCTCCGCGGTGAGGGGCCACTCGGCCCAGCCGCGGTTGGAGAAGCGGAAGGCGATGTCGTCCGAGAGGCGGTAGTTCTTGAGCAGTGTTCCGAAGGGGCGGCCGTCGCGTCCGATGGGCTTGCCGGGAGGCTGGTAAACGAACGTGGGGGAGCGGTACCCCAGGTGGAAGTCGGTGCCCTCGGTGATCATGCCGTAGAAGCGAGGGTTGCCGGTGGCGTCCTTCATCTGCGAGACGTACCAGGCGAGGTCGTTGCTGTAGATGAGTTCGGTGTTCCGGAAGACCGTCGGGGTTTGCCCGAACAGGTTCTGGATCTTGCGGGTGTGCATCTCGACCTGCTCGGTGAACTCTTCGCGGTTGTAGAGGCCCGAGAGGGAGTGGTAGTACGTCTCACCGACGAACTCGCAGCAGCCGGTCGCCGCGAGTTCGCGGTAGGTATCGATGACATCGGGGCAGTAGGCCTCCATTTGGTCGAGCACGCACCCGGTGATGGCGTAGCTGACGCGGAAGTTGCCCTTGTGCTTCTTGACGAGGTCGAGGATCAGGCGCGTCGTCGGCCGGTAGCACTTGTCGGCGACCTTGCGGCAGATCTCCCCGTTCTTCGCGTCGTCAAAGTAGAACGGGTCGGCATCGAACACCGAGTACCGACGGAGACGGTGCGGCTGATGGACCTGGAAGTAGAAGCAGATGGATGCCATACCCGGAGTGTAGGGGAACGGCCCGCCCACTGCTGCAAGGTAATCCCTGGGAGGGGATGGCCTCGGCCGCACCCGTCTGGCTGCTTCGTCGCGCCTCAGCGGCCCGACCATTCGACCGCTGAACGGGGGAAACAAGGGCTCGGGGGCCGCTCGCGTCAAGCGTGTCGCGGACCCGACCGATGAAGCACTGTCGCCCGCGGTTCCCGCGGCGAAGGACGTCCCGCGCCCGGAGAGGTCATGGCCCGCGAAGGACCGCACATTTCGGCGAAGGTATACCTGGCGCTGATTGGTGTCTTCCTGACGACGCTGGTTGTTGCTGGTGTTCGCGCGTGGGTCGCGGTCAGGACGGTGGAGGTGGGCGGACCTCTGTACGCGAAGATCATCGCGGACAAGGATCTGGTGGCGGACATCCTGCCGCCGCCGGCGTATGTCGTGGAGGCGTACGCGAAGGTGCTGGAGGTGGCGACGGAGATCGACCACGCGCCGCAGGAGCGGGTGGCGCACCTGACGCGGCTGGAGGAGCAGTACCATTAGTCGCTCTCTCGTTGGACGCGGGAGTTGCCCGTGGGGAGCAAGCGAGAATGGCTGGTGGGCGAGTCCGCGCGTCACGCGACGGAGTTCTTTCGCGAGGTCAACGAGCGGTTTGTCCCGGCGGTTGCGAGAGGGGACGCGGGGCGGGCGCTCGAGCTGGCGCGCGGGCCGCTCGGCGAGTGCTACCGGCGCCATCGTGAGGCGATCGATCGCGTGGTGCACTTGGCGCGCCGCGGCGGCGCGGAGACGGAAGCGATTGCTGCGCAGGTTCGGGCGGATAGCCGCGCGGCGTTCGTGACGCTGGCGGTTCTGCTGTGCGCGACGCTCTTCGTCGTGGCGTTCATGTGTGTGGCTCAGCTGCGCGAGACGCGTCGGGCGAACGCGGCGACGCGGGCCAAGAGCGACTTCCTCGCCAACATGAGCCACGAGATCCGCACGCCGATGACGGCGATCCTCGGGTATGCGGATCTTCTGCTGGACCCTGCTTCGGACGCGGATGTGTGCCGCGCTCACATCGGCACGATCCGTCGGAACGGCGAGCGCCTTCTCGCGGTGATCAACGACATCCTGGACCTGTCGAAGATTGAGGCGGGTCGGATGGAGATCGAGTCCATTCCCACGAGGGCCGTTCAACTGCTTGCGGAGGTCGACGCGCTGATGCAGGTCCCCGCGGCGCACAAGTCCGTCTCACTCCGATGCGAGCTGGCATCGGAGGTTTCCGAGACGGTGATCAGCGATCCGTTGCGGCTCAGGCAGATCCTGGTGAACCTCGTCGGAAACGCGGTGAAGTTCACGGACGCTGGTGAGGTGAGGGTGTACGCGAGCATCGACGGCGAGTTCCTCAGAGTCTGTGTGAGGGACACGGGCGTCGGCATGACGCCGCAGCAGATCGCCCGCCTGTTCGCGGCGTTTACACAGGCGGATAGCAGCATGACGCGCCGGTTCGGCGGTACGGGGCTGGGGCTGAAGATTAGCAAGAGCCTGGCGCAGCAGTTGGGTGGCGATATCAGCGTAACGAGCGAGCCTGGCAGGGGGAGCGAGTTTGTGCTGACGGTTCGAGCGAGTCCGGTGCCGGGAAGTGCCGTGATCGGCGCGGGGCCCGTCGCCGCCGCCGGACGCAGCGGACCCGCGGCTGTTCCTCTTGTCGCCGCGGGCGATGAGCCGCCGCTCAAGGGGCTGCGCGTGTTCGTTGCGGAGGATGGGCCGGACAACCAGCGTCTGATCGCCTTTCATCTCGGAAAGGCGGGAGCGCAGGTGCGTATGTTCGAGAATGGCCTTCGGGCGCTCGAGGCCCTCACCGTCGACGGCACTCGCGATGGTGCGCTCCAGTCACCGCGACCCTGCGATGTTGTGCTGACCGACATGCAGATGCCCGAGATGGACGGCTACACCCTCGCGAGCACACTCCGCGAGAAGGGGTGGGAACTTCCTATCGTGGCGCTCACGGCTCACGCGATGAGCGATGACGCCCGCAAGTGCCTCGACGCGGGCTGCGACCGTTACGCAACGAAGCCGATCAGCCGGGAGCAACTCATCGACTGCGTTCGCCCCTCGCGTGCCGCGGCGTGATGGGGGGCGACGCGACTGTGTTCATGAGCATCGCGCCGTCGCTCTGCGCCGAACATGCCTGCTCGCAGGCACTCCGTTACGTCGGCAACGGGCCCGTCGGGCGCGGGCTTCGATCGTTTCTCACTCCGGAGTCTTGGGCCGGCCACCTCGTACGTGTGGTCCGTTCTGCTGGACATTCGCTGTGACCCGCGTTGACTGCGTGAGCAACCACCGCCGGGCTCGAGGCCTTCGTCATCACCAACTGGGTGCCGGCCCCTTCTGGGGGGGTGGCGCTCGCGTTCGCGGGGATCCTGGCGGGTTCACGCAGACGGCGTTGAGTCTGTTGCGATGTTCGTCACTCCCGATGCGGTCAGCTCTTCTTCGTCCGCGCCGAACGCTGCTGCCGTGCGACGTGCGAGGGTTCCGCTCTGCTCCCAGAATGCGGGCTGCTGGTGGGCGAGCGCTTCTTTTCGCCGCTCGCGCTCGTGGTGTTCTTCCGCTGTCCGCCGTCTTTGCCGGATGCCGCCATGTTGAGTCTCCTGTGTTAAGGTGAGAAGGTCGTGCTTCTCATCCTACGGCACCTCGACTCCTCGAACGCCCGTTTATTGGCTGATGACTGCCGTTCCCGTGCTCGGATCGACACGCAGCGTCATCGGGCGGTTCAGCACCGTGGCGGGGCCGCGGCTGTAGGTTCCGCCGAGCATGTTCAGCACACCGCCCGCGGGGGTGTAGTTCCAGGCGTTCGGGAGGCCGAGCATCGGGTTCATGCGGCCGCCGGTGAAGGTGCCGCCGGGAGAGGTTTTCGCCCACACGCCCAGGGCGCGGTGGACGTTGAGCCTGCCGCCGGTGACGCACTTGCCCTGCAGCGCCGTGCTGGTCGTCGCGCTGCTCAGGACGAGCGTCTTGGCCTCCTCCCACGTGAGGTTCGGGCGCTTCGAGAGCAGGAGGCCGACCGCGCCGGCCACGTGCGGCGAGGCCATCGAGGTGCCGCTCAAGGACTCGTAGAGGGAGCTCTCCACAGTGCTGTAGATGCCGCCGCCGGGCGCGAAGATGTCCACGCTCGTCGCTCCGAAGTTGCTGAAGTCGCTGATCGCGCCCCCCTCGTCCAGCGAGCCGACCGAGATGACGTTAGAAGCCGCGGAGCCCGAGGGGGAATGCGGTATGAGATCGGTGTCGGTACTCTCGTTGCCGGCCGCGCAGACCGCGATGTGCCCGAACGCCTGCCCGCCGACGGCGATGAAGTCCCACACCACATCCGTTCCCTCGCGACCGTAGCTGTGGTTCGAGACCCGCGCACCGTTGTCGATCGCGTAATCAAAGCCAGCGAACTGACCGAACCAGAACGCGTTGTCGCACGCTTCGTCGCAGCGCAGTGCCATGATTCTCGCGGTCCAGTTGACTCCGGCGACGCCGAGGTTGTTGTTCCCGCGCGCGCCGATGATCCCCGCGACGTGCGTGCCGTGGGTGAGGCAGCCATCCGGGTCGTTGTCGTTGTCGTAGAAGTCCCAGCCCTGCAGATCGTCGACGTAGCCGTTGTTGTCGTCGTCGATGCCGTTGAGCACCTCGCCGGCGTTGATCCACACGTTCTGCTCCAGATCAGGGTGCGTGATGCTCACGCCCGAGTCCACCACCGCGATGATCGTCGCGGGTGAACCGCGGAACTCTTCCCAGGCGAGCTCCGCCGCGCACCCTGCGTTGGCCGCGGCCATCGACCACTGCTGGGAGTAGTCGCTGTCGTTGGGCGTGATGTCAGTGCGGGCGATCCCGATCGGGTGCGCGAACATCACGCTGGGCTCGTCCAGGTACGCGTTCACCACCGCCGCGAGATCCGCGCCGTCGCGCTCGACGACGCAGAGGTTCGCCACAACCCGCGCCCGCCACTTCTCGGTCATCCCGAGTTTCGCGTGTACCGCGGCCTGCTGCGCGAGCGTGG
>JBEIUO010000793.1:0-1698 GCA_040374335.1 Phycisphaeraceae bacterium | reverse complement strand
CGGCGACGAACTCGTCACCTCCGACGACGCCCTCACGTTCCTCGAGGACTTCGTCGAACAGATCGACTGACCCTCACCGAGCCATCCCGATTCCCCACACCACCCCGCGCCGCCGCGGGTTGGTTCGTTTGGGGGCCCGAAGAGCGGCGGGGTACAACGGCTCGCCGTTCCTGGGCCGGAGCCTGCCCGCTCGGTCATCACGGACCCCTCGGTCCGCTCTTGACGGCGTTGAGGTACGCCGAATCGCACGCGTGCGCCATCCTGCGCGGTCCCCCCTACGCTCCGCGTCATATGGCGGAGAGTTCTTCCATCCCGGCACCTTCGCCCGAGCGGTCCCCGCTCCGGGAGTTGCTCGCGAACGCCGGGCCCACCGTCGCGGCGATGACGTCCTACACCGTCATGCAGTTTGTCGACAAGTGGATGGTCTCCAAGATCGGTCCCGACCCGATCTACGTCGGTGCGCAGGGCAACGGCGGGCTCGCTTCGTGGGTGCCGATGTCGATCGTCATGGGTTTGCTCACGATCGTCAATACCTATGTCGCGCAGAACCTCGGCGCGGGCAAGCCCGAGCGAGGCGCGGCGTACGTGTGGAACGGGCTGTGGATCTGCTTCGGCGCGGCGGTCGCACTCTTGCCGTACGGGCTGCTGCTCCCCGAGATCTTCCGTGCGCTGGGGCACGACGAACGCCGCGTTGCGCTCGAGTGCGCGTACGCCCAGCCGCTCATCTACTTCGCTTTCTTCTCGATGGCGACCCGGGCCGTATCGCAGTACTTCTACGGTCTCCACAAGCCGGGGGTGGTGCTGGCCGCGGGGCTCGTCGGGAATCTGACGAACTTTGCCCTCAACTACTGCCTGATCTACGGCAACTTCGGCTTCCCAAAGCTGGGTATCGCGGGGGCGGCCTACGCGACGGTCATCGGCACTCTCGTCGAACTCGCCATACCGACGTTCATGTTCCTGGGCCCGATGCACCGCGCCCACGGCACCCGAGGCCAGTGGCGGTTGTCCTGGGCGCACGTGAAGGACATCCTCCGGCTCGGTTGGCCGGGTGGCGCGATGTTCGGCAACGAGATGATCTGCTGGTCGATCTTCATGGTCGGCCTCGTGGGCTGGTTCGGCCCGCTGCACTCCACGGCCGGGTGGATCGCGCACCAGTACATGTCGCTCTCGTTCATGCCCGCGGTCGGTATCTCCGTCGCCGTGACCGCCATGGTCGGCAAGTGCATGGGCATGGGGCGGCCGGACCTTGCGGCTAAGCGTGCGAACCTCGGCGTCGCTCTGGCCGTCGCTTACATGACGACCTGCGGGATCATCTTCGTGGTCTTCCGGCACCAGTTGGTTGAGGTGTTCATCCCCGAAGGGGTGAGCGCGGAGGACCGGGCGTTCCTGATTGCGCAGGGCTCGAAGTTCCTGATTGCCGCGGCGGCGTTCCAGTTCTTCGATGGCGTGGCGATGACCCTCTCGGGTGCTCTGCGCGGGGCGGGGGATACGGCGTGGCTGGGCGTGGTGACGGTGGGGCTGGCGTGGACGCTGATTGTCGGGGGAGGGCTGGCGATGGTGACGTTCGTTCCGTCGCTCTCGTCGCTGGGCCCCTGGGTGGCGGCGGCGGCGTACATCGTCTGTCTGGGGACGGTCACGGGTCTGCGGTACCACGGCGGGACGTGGAAGTCGATCAAGCTTGTGGACCGGCCGGGGGCG
>JBEIUO010000294.1:0-4410 GCA_040374335.1 Phycisphaeraceae bacterium | reverse complement strand
GCTAACCTCAGCCCGTCGGGTCGGTAACTGTGATCTGGTCGTCTTTCACCCAGTTTACCCCCCATCATCGCCCCATCCGTCCCCTCCGTCCCCTCCGTCCCATCAGTCCCATCGCTCTCCTCCCCCCGCCCCACCAACGAGCTCTCCGACTCCGACCTCGCCAGCGAACTCGAAGCCTCCGCCCAAGACATCCGCGAACTCGTCCACGAACTCACAACAGCCAACCCCGCCCTCGCCGCCGAGATCGCCGCATCCCTCCAATCCACCCTCGCCGCCGCATAGATACTCCCCATCCCCATAAGTCCTACCAGTCCCATACGACCCATCGAGCGTGCGCCCGCACTCCCCGACTCGACCACTTCTTCTTCCCCCCTTCTGCTACCCTTCCCCCATGCCGCAACGCCGAACCCTCGTCAGCCAGACGGTTTCCATCAACGGCCGCGGGCTCTTCACCGGCGAGCACACGTCGGTCATCATCGCGCCCGCCTCGGCGGGTGGCATCCGCTTCCAGCGCCGCGACCTCCCCGGTCGGCCCGAGGTTGATGCGCTGATCGCCAACGTCGCCAAGGAGCCCGCCGAGGCCGGGCTCCCCGCGGGGTTCCCCGCTCGCAACACGATCCTCGTCAACCGCGACGAGCCCGGGTGCAGCGTGCTCACGGTCGAGCACGTCCTCTCCGCGCTCTGGGCCCTGGGCGTGACCGACGCCATCGTCGCCGTCGACGGCCCCGAGGTCCCGATCATGGACGGTGGGGCTTCCGAGTTCGTGGCAAACATGCTGCACGTTGGCCTAGGCAACATCGGATGGGTCGACCCCATCGAACTCACCCGCGAGATCGCCGTCGAGGACGGCAAGGGCGGTCGCATCGTGGGTCGCCCGACCTCCGATCCGGTCCCGGAGTTCATCTACGAGCTCGATTATGGGGCCAACGCGCCCATCCCGCCGCAGGCCGCGTCCTGGAGCGGTGACACCGGGGCGTACGTCTCGCAGGTCGGCCCCGCCCGCACCTTTTGCCTCCAGGCCGAGGCCGAGGCGATGCGGCGGATGGGGTTGTTCAAGGACTTCACCCCCGAGGACATGCTGGTCATCGACGACAAGGGCTCCGCCATCGACAACGCCTTCCGGTACCACGACGAGCCTGCGCGCCACAAACTGCTCGACCTCATCGGGGACCTCGCCCTCGCGGGTGTCCCGATCCACGGTCAGATCACCGCGACCCGCTCCGGCCACGCCCTGACCCACGCCTTCTGCCGCGAGCTCCTCGCCGTTTCGGAGCGGTAGGTTTGTATTTTGGCCGGTAAATCCCTCTTCATGAAACGAAAACGGTGCGGCGTTCGTAGCAATGGGGTCGAAATACAGTCCGAACAATCCTCGGGGTGCTCAACGGATGCCAGTTGCAAACGACAAATCGCGGTGCCGCGCCTTCACGCTCATCGAGCTGCTGGTTGTCATTGGCATCATCGCGATCCTCATGTCGCTGCTCTTCCCCGCGCTCGGCCAGGCCCGCGAGTCGGCCCGGCGGACCAAGTGCCTCGCCAATCTCAAGGGCATCGGCGTCGGCATTCAGCTCTATATGGACACCGAGGGCAAGGGCTTCATCCTGCCGCTGGTCCGCCCGCTCAACAGCGGCTCGAACGAGAACGATCCGTCCCTCCTCGACGTGATGGAGAAGTACGTCGACGCTCCCCGCCCCTTCGAGGAATCCGAGGGCGTGTGGGTCGCGAGCGACCCGTGGGTGTGCCCTTCGGATAAATCCGGTGGCGATGCCGCGACCGGCTTCGGCCCTCTCTGGCGCTCCAGCGGAACAAGCTGGGAGTACGGCCCGGCGGCGATCATGCTCGCGGCAGAGGCGTTCTTCATCCCGAACGTGCAGTTCGCGGTGAGCAAGGCGTACGAAGCCTCGAACCCCAAGCTCCCGATCATCACCGACGCCGACGACTGGCACAACCCGCGGTTCAACGTGAACAGCCGTTCCGAGATGGCGGACGCTGCACGCTGGAACCGCAACGCGCTCTTCTGGGGCGGCAGCGCCGACAAGGTGAACCCGCCCGACGAGGCCCAGACGCAGCGCTTGTTCGAGGACATCGTCCGGTTCTCCGGGCGCGGAGGGCTGTGAGACCACAGCGGCGAACTCATGACACAGCTTCCCAGTCTCATCGATGACTCCATCACGCTCCCGCCGCCGCCCAAGCCGACGCGGCGATTGCGGCTCGACGTGCCCGAGTCGTGGAAGAACAAGTGGCGCGCATGGATCGACGACCCGATGAAGGGACCGAGCCGGCGCAAGCGCGCCCGACTCGCCGCGATCTTCGCCGGGGTTGCCGTGATGGGCTTGGCGACGTGGGCGCTCCTCCCCCGCAGCCAGCCCGACTACCTCTACGACCCGATCGACGAACTCTTCGACTACACCCTGCTCACCGACGACTTCAACAGCCTCCCGCTCGACGAGCGGCTCGCGCTCCTCAGCCAGCTCATCTCGCGACTCAAGGGCATGTCCTCCGAGGACTCGCTGCTCCTCGCCGCATTCGCCTCGGGCATCGCTGGCGAGGCCCGCAAGCAACTCGAAGAGAACGCCTCTCGCCTCGCGATCGATATGTGGGACAGCTACGCGGTCGACTACTCGAAGGTGCCCGAAGACGATCGGGAGCAGTACCTCGAGAAGACCTTCGTCGACTTCACCCGCACGATGGAAACCCTCGCCGGCGAGCAGTCCGATGCGACCGACGAAGAGCGGATCCAGGGCATGAAGGACCAGGCCGCGCGCGAGCAGCAACGCATGACCTCCGCCCAGGGACCCAAGCCCCCGGGCGAGGCACTCGGCATGGTCTTTGACGTCATGAACGGGAACGTCGGCGGTCACGCGAGCCCGCAGCAGCGCCAGCGCGGTGCCCAGATGATGCGGGACATGATGCGGCACTTCCGAGGCCGCGACCCCGAGACCGGCAAGGCCGATCCCAAGCCCGTCGAACCCCCGAAATAACGCTTACCACGGCGGCCGACTCCGAGTACGCTTGGGGCCATGCACCCGCCGACTTTCTCACTCGCCATCGCCTTCCTCGCCTGTCCGCTCGTCGCGCTCGCCGGACCCGAGGAGCAGCTTCTCTCGGTCGCCGAGCGGAGCGGCTACACCCAGACCGCATCGCACGCGCAGGTCGTCGAGTTGCTCGACGCGCTCGCGGCATCATCCCCGCACGCCCGGCGCGCGTCGATGGGCACCACGACCGAGGGTCGCGAGATCCCGATGCTGATCCTCTCCGACCCCGCGGTCTCGACCGGCGCAGAAGCACGCGAGCTCTCCCGCGCGACGGGCCGCCCGATCGTGCTCGCGATCGGCAACATCCACGCGGGCGAGGTCGACGGCAAGGAAGCGCTGCCGATGGTCGCCCGCGAGATGCTGACCGGCAACGCAACGGACCTGCTGAAGCGAGTGATTGTCGTCGTCGCGCCGATCTACAACGCCGACGGCAACGAACGCACGGGGAAGAACAACCGCCACGGGCAGAACGGCCCCGAGATCGTCGGCGTGCGCGAGAACGCCAACGGGCGCGATCTCAACCGCGACTTCATGAAGCTCGAAGAAGCCGAGACACGCGGGCTCGTGAAGACGCTCACCGACTTTGACCCGCATCTCTTCATCGACTGCCACATCACCAACGGCTCGCACCACCGGTACGTCATCACCTACGGCGGGCCACGCTGCCCCGGCGGAGACGCGGCGATCAACGACTTCGCACGCGATCGCATGTTCCCCGAGATCGACGCGTCCTTCGAGAAGACCACGGGCCTGAACGCCTTCTGGTACGGTTCCTTCGAGGGTGCGTTCGGCGACGCCAACCGCGGGCACACCCGCTGGGAAACCTACCCCGCCGAGCCCCGCTTCGGCACGACGTACGTCGGGCTCCGCAACCGCCTGAGCGTGCTCATGGAGTCGTACACCTACGCGCCCTACGAACAGCGCGTGCTCGCGACCCGAGACTTCGTCTTCACCACGCTCCGCTGGACCGCCGACAACGCCGCGACCATCGTCACCCTCACCCGCGAGGCCGACGAACGCACGGTGCACGCCGGTGAGATCACGACCGACGACGACGCCGTCGCGCTGCGCTCCCGCGCCGAACCCCGCGCCGAGAAGGCCGAGATCCTCGGGTTCGTCGAGGTCACCGAGAACGGCCGCTCCCGATCCACCGGTGACCACGCGACGTACACCGTCGATCTCATGGACCGCTTCGTGCCCACCGCGACGGCGACGCGCCCGCTCATGTACGTCATCCCCGCCGATCCCGCGCTCGCGCACGTCGTCGAGCGCCTCCACCTGCACGGCATCCAGACCGAGACCATCGGCCACGATTTCATCGCGGGCATCGAGGAGTACACGATCACCGGCGTGAAGCCCGCGTCGCGCGAGTTCCAGG
>JBEIUO010000695.1:0-2235 GCA_040374335.1 Phycisphaeraceae bacterium | reverse complement strand
GCCTATTCCAAGAACGGCGCGGCATCCGAGGCCGTCGTGAACGCTTTCCGCGAGATGGCCCGCCGCCAGGGCGAGCTCGCGGGTCACCAGCGCACGCTTGACGACCTCAACAACGAGCGGGCACGCATCGGCGAGGAGCAGAACCGCATCCGCCAGAACATGAACTCCATCGAACGCGAGAGCGATCTCTATCGCCGCTACATGACCAAGTTCACCGAGCAGGAGTCCCGCCTCGAGTCGATCACGGAGGAATCGTTGAAGGCAAAGCAGGCGCTCGACGCCGCCCAGGCTTCGCTGGACGAGTTCATCGCGGCCCTTTCGGTCGAGTGAGCGAGAATCGCCTTCGTGCCATGCAAAAAGGGCCCGCGGATTCGCGGGCCCTTTCTCGTTGATTCGCTCGTGAGCGGTCAGAAGGTCAGGATTTCCTTTTCCTTCTCGCCGACGCGGTGGTCCACGTCGTCCTCGTACTTCTTGAGGAGCGACTGGATCTCTTCCTTGAGGGTTTCGATATCGTCCTCGGGGAAGTGGGCACCCGGCTGCTTGTTGAGCCCATCGGCGTGCTTGTTGGCGTCGCGACGGGCGTTGCGGATGACCACTTTCGCCTCTTCGCCCATCTTGCGGATTCGCGCCGCGTCCTTCTGCCGACGCTCTTGCGACATCGGGGGCAGGTTGATCCGCAGTTGCTTCCCCTCGACCATGGGGTTCACGCCAAGGCCCGCCTTCTCGATCGCCGACTTGATTGCGTGGATGGTCGACGAATCAAAGGGCTTGATCAAGAGCTGGGTGGGCTCCGGAACGCTGATCGCCGCGATGGACTTGATGTCGGTCATCGCGCCGTAGCACTCGGCCTTGATGAACTCCACCATCGCCGGGGTCGCTCGCCCGGTCCGCACGCCGCGGAGCTCGTGCTTGAGGTGCTCCATGGCTTTTTCCATGGATTCCTCGGCTTCGAGCAGGATTGTGTCAGGGTCGTTCATAGCTGGCTCCTTGGAAGATGGGCTCGAAACGCCCGACACACTATAGAGACCAGAGGTGCCGGGTGTCCGCAACCCCGGATCGGGGTCGTCGGTAGATCAGGACGAATGGAGCAAGGTGCCGATCCGCTCACCCCGTACGACCGCCTGGATGTTGCCCCGCTTCTTGAAGTCGAAGATGAGCACCGGGATCTGGTTCTCGCCGCACATGGCAAGAGCCGTCATGTCCATCACCCGGAGCTTACGTGCCATCGCTTCCGCGAACGTCAACTCGTCAAACCGCGTCGCCGTCGGGTCCTTCTTCGGGTCCGCCGTGTACACCCCGTCCACCTTCGTCGCCTTCAGCAGGATGTCGCACTCCAGCTCCGTCGCCCGAAGGGCCGCGCACGTGTCCGTCGTGAAGAACGGATTTCCCGTCCCCGCCGCCAGAATCACCACTCGGCCCTTGTCCATGTGCCGCAGGGCCCGGCCCCGGATGAACGGTTCCGCGACCGCCCGGATCTCGATCGCCGACATCACGCGGCAATCCACCCCGTGGCCGATCAACTGCTCTTTCAACGCCAACGCGTTGATCACCGTTCCCAGCATGCCCATATGGTCGGCCGTCGCCTGGTGGATGTGCCCGCTCTTGGCCAGTTCCGCCCCCCGGATGATGTTCCCCCCGCCCACCACCACCGCAATCTGCACCCCAAGCCCCGCCGCCGCCTTGATCTCGTCCGCGATCAGCGCCAGGTCTTCCACGTCCAGCCCAAAGTTCCCCGCCTTGCAGAACGACTCCCCGCTGAGCTTCAGCAGGACCCGGGTGTACTTGTTCCCGTTCTTGGGCGTCGGGCGGCTCTTTGCGACGGGAGCGGTGGAGTTCGGCATCGGGTGGGTTTCCAGGAAGGAGCCCGGCACCCCTGGGGGGGCGGGGGATTGGGTTCGGGGAACAGACGATCCCGCCGCGCCGTATCCGGTTCCGGCGGGAAGGGCCCTGTGCGAACGGGCAACTAACCATAGACTGGCGGGGCAGACGCAGCCCTGCCGATGAAGCCCGATGGAGCGGGTAGCACCGAAAAACGCCCTACATGGACTCGAACGACGCCATCCAGACCGACGCCCTCCCCGACCCGCACCCCAAGCCGGCGTCGCCGTGGTTTCGTACGCTCCTGTTGCGGGGCACGGCGCTGGCGTTCCTTGTCTCCGCCCTGATCCACGTCGCCGGCTGGTTCGCGTCGGGGTACGTTCGCATCGGCTTCTGGGATGGTGCGGGCGGCGGCGG
>JBEIUO010000150.1:0-6341 GCA_040374335.1 Phycisphaeraceae bacterium | reverse complement strand
GGTGGATGCGGACGCCCGAGTCGAGCATGCGGCGGAGGGGTGGGGCGTGCGCGCACACCAGGTGCAGCGAGGGGCCGCCGTTGTGCGTGAGGTTCAGGCCGGGTTCCGCGGCGAGGAGGAAGGTCTCGTGCATCGCGGCCCATGCCGCGGTCGAGAGGAGATCGCGGAGGGCTTGGTCCTCGCGGTCGCCCTGGAGGGCGATGAGGTGGACGCCGCCTTGGGCGTCGGCGGCGAACTCGATCGCGGGCGCGTAGGGGTTGCGGAGCGCGAGGGGGCGGAGGCCATGAAGGAGCGGGGCAAGCGCTGAGGTCTTGCCGGTGGTTGGTGCGGGCGAGGCGAGGCTCGGCGCGGCGGGGGGGAGTTGCCGGATTGGCTGTGGCGGGGGCTCGGGGCGGGGCTCGCTCCAGCGCGAGGTCGGAACCGGGTCGGGCTGGGGGCTGGTGGCGCGGGTTCGGCTCGCGGCATCGGCGATGGACGCGAGGACCTGCGAGAGTGAGAGGTCGGACCCGCCCCGGTAGAGGTTGGCGACGGCGCAGGTGGTGATGCGCTGGATCACGCACGCGGAGCCGAGTTCGCGGCCGAGGAAGTTCTGGGCGGCGCGACGGAGCTTGGACTCTGATTCCGCGGCCTTGCCCGCTTCGGCGCCGAAGATCGCGACCCCGAAGCAGACGTCGTTGGTGCGGCCCGCGGCTTCGGTGGAGGCGAGCATGGACTTGAACGAGCGGTAGCTCGCGACCATGGCGGCCTCGTCGGCGCCGGTGAGGAGCGTGAGGGAGGTGAGGCGTGCGTCGGAGGCGAGTTGGCTCTCGGCGGCTTCTTCGACGCGGATGATCCAGCGGCGCGTGACGGCCGCGGCGGCGCGGAGCGAGGCGCGGAAGTCGGCGGCTTCGGTGACGCCCTCGAGGGAGGGAGCGGCTTCGGCGACGAGATCGACGGAGATGGTGCCGTCGGCGATGCGGACGAGGGCCGCGGGGCGGGAATCCTGGATTGCGCGCTGGCGTGCGAACTGCGTGATCCACGCGGCCCCGAGCACGGGGAGATGGCCCACGACGACACCCTCGAACTCGACGACGAACGGGGGTTCGTGCGGCTGGGGTGAAGGCTGGTCGTGGTGCTCGGTGACGAGGCGGGGCTTGGCGGCGTGGGGCGCGAAGGAGGCGCCGTCGAGGAAGAGGTCCGCGAGCGCGTCGTACTCACCGGCTTCGCCCGATGCGGGAGCATCGGCGGCGGTGTCTGGAGCACTCAGACTCGACAGCGGGTTGCGTCGCTGAACCGGTCCGGCCATACGCGGATCTCCTCGCGAGCAAGGCGAGAGGGAGCGGACATCAGGCACTTACGGTCGCTGCGGCACGACCGACATCGACCACGCTGTTTGCTTCGCCGAAGGGGTTCGGCTCGCAGTGGTCGTTGTACGGATCTGCACCCCAGACGCCGTCGATCACCAAACGATAGCACTGGCGGCCGGCCGGGAGGCGGAGGCAGAGCTCCCAAACTCCCATGGCCGGGTTGCGGACCATGCGGTGGGACTCGGCGCTCCAGTCGTTGAACTCGCCCGCGATCGCCACCGAGCTGCCGACGGCGAGGGGCTGGACGAAGAGCACGCCCTGGCTGGTCTCGCGGGCACCGAAGAGGCGCTGGGTGGTCGGGTGCGGGTGCACTGCCTCAATCCGGGGATCGACGAGCTTGAGGGTCGGGTGGTTGTGTTCGTGATGGTGGGGGGCGTCGGCGGGATGGGCCGGGGGTGTTGAGGTGGTGGAGGGGGCAGAGGTAGCGGCGTCGGCGGTGGCGCGGCCGAGGGCGACGCGACGGAGGAAGTCCTGCGCACGGCGGGCGACTTCCTCGGCCCGCGACGGTGGCTTGACCTCGCTCTGCTGCGAGGCGGTCTGGCCGACCTCGGCGGGGGCGGTGGTCTGGGCGGCGGGGGCGGGCGCCGGGGTCGCGGCGGGCGCGGCCGGGCGGTCGAACGCGGGCGCGAGCTCGGGGTGTTCTTCGGCGGGGGGGAGTTCGTCGGCGATGACCTGGAGCTTGACGAGCCAGTGGGCGAGCTTGCTGTAGTCTTCTGCGCCGGGGGACTGGGGGGCGTAGTCGTAGATGGACTGTCCGAAGGTCGCGGTTTCGCGGAGCTTGGTATCGCGCCGGATGACGACGGGGACGACGCGGTCGCGGAAGCGGTTGTGGAGTTCGCTGAGCACGTCGGCGGCGACGGAGCTCTGCTCCTCGTGGAGCGTGGGAAGCATGCGGACCGCGATGGGCTTCACGAGGCGCCGGGCGAGGGTGCGGACGGTGTTGAGCTGGCGGGTTGCGCCTTGGAGCGAGAAGAAGCCGGTTTCGACGGGGATGAGGACGAGGTCGGCCGCGGCGAGGGCGTTGTAGGTGAGGAGGCCGATGGAGGGCGGGCAGTCGATGATGGCGAAGTCGTAGCCGCCGCCGAGGGCTTGGATTGCCGCGGCGAGGCGGCGTTCTTTGTCGGGGAGATCGGCGAGGCCGCCGCGCGAGGCTTCGAGACCTGCGAGACGCATGCGGCTGGGCGCGAGGTCGAGGTTCTTGCCGGCGTGCCAGAGCAGGCGCGTGGGGTCGACGGGGCGGGTGGTGGCCGCGAGCATGGCATCGCCGATGTCGAGCTCGATGCGTTGCTCGGGGACACCGAGACCCGCGGCGCAGTGGCTCTGGGGGTCAAGGTCGACGAGGAGGATCCGCTTGCCGGTGCGGGCAAGGGATGCCGAGAGATTGATGGCCGTGGTGGTCTTGCCACAGCCACCCTTCTGGTTGATGACCGCAATCGTCTTCATATCCGGAACCTCAACGCGAGCGCCTGGAGAGAAAGGCCAAGGCGGGGCCGGCCGGAACAAATGAGCCCTGCCATCTGGGCGTTGCTATCGGGTGGTGTTCTGCATCCGCTTGAATCCCGGGAGGTTTCCACAGAGAACCGGGTAGTGCCCGGGGGGAATCCGCCCTAGATCAGCAGGAAATTGCGCCCCATCCCGCGCGGAGCGACGGGTCGGGGGGATCGGCGATGACCGCGGCGGTGTGGCCGGGGCCTGGGAATATGCAGCGGAGTTTGCCGGCGCGGGACTTCTTGTCGTGCCGCATGAGGGCGATGAGTTCGCCGGAGTCGGGGAGGCCGGGGATGGAGGTGGGGAGGCCGGCGGCGGTGAGCGCGGATGCGATTGTTGCAGGTGCGGGGAGTTGGCCGGGGTTGAGGGCCTGCGCGGCGGTGGTCGCGGCGAGGAGGCCGAGCGCGACGGCTTCGCCGTGGAGCGGGTGCGTGGGGAGGTTGAGGGACTCGATGACGTGCGCGAAGGTGTGGCCGAGGTTCAGGAGCGCGCGACCACCGGCGGAGTCGGGGGCGGTTTCGCGTTCGTCGGCCAGGACGACGCGGGCTTTGAGCGCGACGTTGCGGGCGATGAAGGGGGCGAGGGTGAGGGGGTCGCGGGCGAGGATGCCGGGGAGGGAGGCGAGGGTGTAGTCCCACAGGCCGGGGTCTTGCAGCGAGCCGCCGATCATCGCGTGCTTGATGCACTCGGCGAGGCCGGCGCGGAACTCGCGGTTGGGGAGGGAGTCGAGCGCGGCGAGTTCAACGGCGACGAGGGAGGGCTGATGGAAGCAGCCGACCATGTTCTTGGTGAGGTGGCCGTCGATGAGGAGGTTGACGCCGGTCTTGCCGCCGACGCTGGCGTCGACCATCGCGAGGAGCGTCGTTGGGCATTGGATGAAGGGGATGCCGCGACGGTGGATGGCGGCGGCGAAGCCTGCGATGTCACCGACGATGCCACCGCCGAGGGCGACTAGCGGGTCGGAGCGTTCGAGTCGCGCGGCGGCGAGGGCGTCGAGGATGTGGGCGGCGGCGGGGAGTTGCTTGTTGGATTCGGAGGCGTGGACGGGGAGGGTGCAGACGCAGAGCCCGGCGGCGAGGAGCGCGTCGTGGGCTTGGGCGATGAGGGAAGCGGGGAGGTTGGGGTCGAAGGCGAGGAGAGCGCGGCGGGCGCTTGGGAGGATGGAGGGGAGGAGGGAAGGAAGTGAGTGGAGGATGCCGCGAGCTATGAGGACGTCGTACTCGCGTCCTGGGAGGGGGACGCGGGTTGAGATGTGGGACGTCTTGGTCATGGGGTCGAACGGCTCAGGAGTTGAGGCCGGCGCGGTCGCGGTTCATTTGGTCGGGGCGTTCCCACTCGAGGCGAGGGGCGTCGCCCCAGAGGGCTTCGAGGTCGTAGTGGGCGCGGGTGTTGGGCTCGAAGAGGTGGACGACGACGTCGACGAAGTCGGCGAGGAGCCAGGTGGAGCGGTCGTCGGTGGTGGTGCGGAAGGCGGAGAACCCGCGTTCTTTGGCGATGTCCTCGACATGCTTCAGCACCGAGTGCATCTGGCGGTCGGAGGTGCCGCTGCCGACGATGATGAAGTCGGAGACCTGCGAGAGCTGGCGAACGTCGAGGAGGACGACGTCTTCGCACTTATCGTCGCGGACGAGGCGTGCGGCGTCGACGGCGAAGGCGAGCGAGACCTCCGGCGGAGTGACGGCCGGGCCCGCGGAGGGGTTGGGGGAGGGGGTGGAGGTGGGGGACGAGGGTGCGGGAGTGTTCATCGACGTGGGAGGGTAGCGCGGTCGGGGTGGTTGGGCGGGGGGATTAGGTCTGAGGCGGGGAGAAGAGTGATTCGCGGAACCAGCGGCGTTCGGAGGCGGGGGCGCCGGCGGTGACGGGGATGAAGGGGGTGGGGGTGTTCCAGTGGGCGAGGGTGAGGGCGTAGGGGGAGTTGGCGTGCTCGGCGGCGGCGAGTTCGGGGCGGTTGCACTGGCGGGAGAGGTGGAGGAGGACGACGTGGTCGAGGCCGCCGACGTCGCGGCAGAGTTCGGCGCACTGCTGGTTGCTCAGGTGGCCTGCACCGCCGGTGCAGCGTTCCTTGACGGAGCGTGGGCGAGCGGAGGCGGCCTGCATGAGGGGGCAGTAGTTGCTTTCGATGGCGAGGGTGCCGACGCCGCGGAGGAAACCGGCGAGGTCGGGCGAGGGCTTGCCGAGGTCGGTGGCGTAGCCGAGTTGGGTGCCCATGACGCTGAAGCGGAGGGCGGCGGAGCCGAGGTCATCGTGGGGGCAGAGGAAGGCTTCGGCTTCGACACCGGGGAAGGGGGAGAAGGCGTCGTCGAAGAGCATGGTGCGGTGGCGGAGGACACCGACGCGGGCGGCGCGGTTGCGGTGGCGGCGGTGGATGTAGATGGAGGTATGTTTGGGGAGGAAGGAGACCCAGGTGGGGTTCCAGTGGTCTTCGTCGAGGTGGGTGAGGACGACGGCGTCGGGGAAGGTTTGCTTGAGGCCGATGGCGCGGAGGATTTTGCGGGAGCGGCCGGGGGAGAGGCCCAGGTCGATGAAGATGCTGCGGCGGTAGGTGTTGTCGACCCACGTGAGGACGGAGCAGTTTCCGCCGGAGCTGCTGGAGAGGACGCAGAGGCTGGGGGGCTCCTGCTGGATCACTCGCCGGTTTCTTCTTCGCCTTGGCCGCGGCCGTAGGCGATGGGGCGTTTGGCGTTGGCGCAGAACTCGGCCATTTCGGCGACGAGCGGGCAGTCTTTGCCGCGACGGGTGAGTTCGGCGACGAGTTCGGCGCGGATCATGTTGTGGCGGAGGCAGACGCGGTAGGCTTCGCGGACGGCGGTGATGTGTTCGCGGGGGAAGCCGGCGCGGCGCATGCCGATGAGGTTGACGCCGCCGAGGCGGTTGCGGTAGGCGAGGATGCAGAAGGGGGGGACGTCCATGGCGGCGGCGGCGTGGCCGGAGACGAAGGCCATTCGACCGACGCGGCCGAACTGGTGGAGTGAGGTGTTGCCGCTCATGGTGGCGTTGTCGGCGACGTGGGAGTGGCCGGCGAGGAGGGCGGAGTTGGCGAGGATGACGTTGTTGCCGACGCGTGCGTCGTGTCCGACGTGGCTGCAGACCATCATGAAGACGCGGTTGCCGATGAGGGTGGGGTTGTCGGGCTTGGAGGCGGCGTGGATGGTGGCGTGTTCGCGGAGGATGGTGCCGTTGCCGATGCGAACGCCGGCGGTGGCGTCACCGAGCTTGAACTTGAAGTCCTGAGGGGGGAAGCCGACGGTGGAGCCGGGGTAGAAGATGCAGTCTTCGCCGATGTCGACGGGGCCGGACATTTGGACGGAGGCGATGAGCTTGGTGTTGTTGCCGAGACGGACGCGGCCGCGGAGGATGCACCAGGGGCCGATCTCGACGCCGGTACCCAGTTCGCATTCCGGGTCGACGATGGCGGTGGGGTGGATGGCGTTCATGGGGGATGTTAGGGAGCGAGCGGGGAAGGGCAAGGGAGGGCGGGAGAGGTGTGGGGCATGCGGGCGGCGGCGG
>JBEIUO010000232.1:0-5096 GCA_040374335.1 Phycisphaeraceae bacterium | reverse complement strand
CTCAAGTCCAGCGGCCGCTTCGAAGAAGCCTACACCGAACTCAACCGCTGCAAGCAACTCGCCGCCGAGGTGCACGGCCGCGATACCTCCATCATGCTCGGGATCCTCGACCGCCTCTCCGGCGTCTGCGTCGAGCTCTCGCGATGGGACGAGGCCGAATCCCTCATGATGGAGATGAAAGGCCTCGTCGCCAAGACCCTCGGCGATGATTCCCTCTCGTACTGGGCCCTCCACGGGAACATCGCATCCCTCTATCGTCTCCAGGGCAAGGCCGACCTCGCCGAGCCTTACTCCCGCGCCGCGCTCGATGGAATCAAGCGCAGCGCCCCGCAGGGTTGTGTTTTCACAGGTGGTGTTCTTCTCGGCCAGGCGGAGACGCTACGCCTCCTCGACCGCCGTGCTGAAGAAGCACCGCTCCTGGTCGAGGCGTGGGAGTTCTTCTCGAAATCTGACTTCGCAGAGCCGGAGCAGGCTACGTACACCGCACGGCTCGCCGCTTCCGCCTTCGAGGCCATCAACGACGCCGTCAACGCCGCCCTGTGGTCGGATCGCGCCGAAGCGGTCGAGACGAGCTCTCCTCCGCCTCAGGACCCGTGACCGTCACCTCGATACCCAGGGCCGTCGACTCGCGCACGATCAACCGCATCAGCCTCGCCTCAAGCCCCGATGTCCCCAGCGGCCGCAGCCCGTACCGCTCCCATCCCTGAAGCGCCGCTCGCAGCCCCGCCTCTCGCTGCCCCAACGCGATCAACGCCTCCGCCCTCGCGCACAACGCCCGAATCCTCGACTCCCGCCGCTCTTCAGGTCCCTCCGGCGACAGCAACACCTCGTCGGCCAACTGAAGCGCCGCCTCCGGGTACCCCACCCGCTGCGCGTACAGATCCGCCGCCATCGCCAGCGACCGCACCACCTCCGGATGATCCCTGCCCTTCACCCGTTTGATTCGCCCCGCCGCCCTCACGTACTCCCGCGCCGCAGCTTCGTACTCGCCCATCCCACGCAGCCCCGCCGCGTACTCCAGCGACCGCACCGCGGTCTCCGGATCCAGATCTCCCAGCTCCTCGCTCAACAGCGTCACGATCTCACGCTGAACACCCGTGTACTCCTCGCTCTTCCCCTGATACGCGTACGCCAGCGCAAGCTGCCGCATCGCCTTCACCCGCTGCCACGCCGGTGCCGGTGACTCGCCCCCCAGACTCCCCACCACGCCGCGCATGATCTCCTCCGCCTCCGCCGCCCTTTCCCGCGGCAGAATCCGCGCGATCGCCACCGCCGTCTGAAGCGTCTCTTGATGCTCCGCTCCCAGCAACGACCGCTGCGCCTCCAGCACCGCTCGCAGTTCCCGCTCGCACGCACCACGATCGGCCCCACCCAGCAAAGCCATCACCCCGTACAGCAGCCGCCTCGTCCGCAGACTCTCCGCCGAACCCGCGCCGAACTCCCGCTCGTGCACCGCGAGCGCACGCTTCAAACTCCCGCTCGCCGCGCTCGGAAACCGATCCGCCTCCCGCATCCCCGCCACCAGTTCAAGCACCCCCGCCATCACCCGCGGCGACCGCTCGAGCGAACGCGACGCGCGCGCCTCGATCAGCGACAACACCTCCCGCAGCGACGTCGGCTGGTCCGACACCAAACTGTCCGCCGCCCGGATGCAATCCGCAAGAAACGTGTTGATCGCCTCCGCCGTCTCACGCGCCGCTACCGCCGCGTCCCGCTCCGTCACTGCTTCCGCCTGGGCCGCCCTCGCGGTGTGCGCCTGCAATCCCGCCTCGCGCTCAGCCTCCACCGCGCGGTCGCGTTCGCTCCGCAAAGAAGCCACAAACGCCGCCGTCGTCACCGCGAGCACCGCTACCGCCACAACCGCGATCGTCGCCGGCACCCGGTTTCGCCTGTACCACAGCGACGTTCGGCGCGCCGGTCCCGGTGCCGATGCGCCCACCGGCTTGTACGCGAGGTACGCCTCCAGATCCTCCGCCATGCGATCGGGCGTCAGGTACCGATCCTCCGGCTTCGCGCTCATCGCCTTGTCGCAGATCGCCGCGAGATCCGCAGGGACCCCAGTGCTCCCCGCGAGCGGCGGCGCGCTCGCCGTCCGCACCGCGCGGATCACCGACCATCGCCCGCCCGTCCCGCTCGCCTCGTACGGCGCACGCCCCATCAGCAAGAACCGCAGCGTTGCACCCAATCCGTACACGTCCGACTGCGGCGTAAATCGCTCCCCGCGCGCCTGCTCCGGCGACATGTACGCCGGTGTCCCGACGATGCGCCCCGCCACCGTCGAGCCCTCCGTCGCCCCCGTCTCACCCGCTTCGTCGTGCGGGATCGACAACCCAAAGTCCGCGACCATAGGTCTCCCCGATGGCGTCAGCAGGATGTTGCCCGGCTTGAGGTCCCGGTGCAGCACGCCCCGCGCGTGGGCCGCCGCAACACCGCGCGCCGCCGCCGCCATGATCCGCGCCGCCTCCCGCGCCGTCGGAAGCTTGCCCTTGAACACGCGCTCCAGCGACTCTCCTTTCGCAATCGCCTTCGGATCCTCCTTGCTCGGCGCGGGATCGCCAACGAGCAGCGAGTCGATGTACCGAGGCCCGTTCGTGTACAACGTCCCCGCCCCGTGCACACGCACCACGTGCGCATGATCGATCGACGCCGCCGCCTGCGCCTCCGTCAGAAACGCCCGCTCATCCCCCGCCACAGTCCTCAGCACCTTGAGCGCCACGTATCTTTCGAGCACGACATCCCACGCCCGCCACACCTCACCAAACGATCCCCCTCCCAACCGGTCGCACAACCGAAATCGAGAGAACTGCTCCCCCTCCCGCAACTCGTGCCCCTCGTCGCTCCCCGCTCCCGCCTCCGCCGACATCATCATCCACGCCATCTCGATCACGGCGTCCACATCCTCCCGCAACTCCGGGAACCGCGCGTGCATGTCCTCCCGCACCGCCGAGCGCCGTTCCTGCGTTCGCCGACACACCTCGCACATCAACACCGCCCGCCGCGCCGCCGGCGACGCCATCACCGCCGGCACATCGCGGCAGATCGACTCCAAAGTTCCTGCTTCTCCAGCCGCCCACCTCGCCTCCGCCTCTGCAGCCGCCGCATCCGCAAACTCCCCCTCGTCCGCTCCGGCCAACGACGCCAACGCAACCCCGCCCCCGGAGCTGCGTCTTTCCACCGATCCCGAGTCTGTTCCCTGCCTTGCCTTCATCCTCGCTCCCTAGCCGCCCCCGGCGCCCAGTCTACCGCGATCCGCCGCGATGCCACCCTATTCCCCCCTCTGGTACACTCGCTTGGGCCCACAGGAGTCCGAGAATGGCCTCGACCCTCTCCGGCCTGCTCAAGGCCGCAGCCAACCCCACCGACCCTCGCGCTCGCGACGCCGCGTTCTCCGAACTCCTGCGCCTCGTTGGAATCTACGTCCGCGCCGGCATGGGCCGCGCCCTCCGGGATCGACGCGAGTCCCTCGACGTCTGCCAGTCCGTCGCCAAGTCCTTCGTCGACGACATGGCCGCGGGCAAACTCCAGTTCGACAACGAAGCCGCCGTCGCCGGATACCTCCAGAAAGTCGTCAAGTCCAAGCTCGCCGAACTCGCCCGCGAAGACCGTGCCCAGAAACGGGGCGGCGGCCTCGGTCCCCAGGCCCTCCACGAATCCGGCATCGAAGCCGACGACGCCAGCGCCCTCGACCGCCTCGCACAGGACGAACAGTGGCAACGCGTCATGGACGCGCTCTCCGACCACGAACGCGCACTCATCGCCCTCCGCCGCCGCGGCCTCGAGTGGCCGCAGATCGCCGAACAACTCGGGCGCGACCCCGCCGCCCTCAGGCAGCAGTTCAGCCGACTCCAGAAACGCGTGACCGACGACCTCCGAGCGCATGGTGACTCCCAGCAGATGAGTGCCGACGAAGGCCCAGTGTGACCACCATGCCACAGGTTCCCACCGCCACCCCATCCGACACCCTCCTCGCCCGCATCAGCCGGATCGCCGGTGGCTCGCCCCGATCCGATCTGCTCGACGCCCGCTTCGCGGCACAGGCCAACGCGTGGGGACAATCCTTCGGTTGGCCCGCCCACATCGCCCTCGCCATGCTCTGGATCGGCGGCGCCGCCGGCCCTATAGCCGCGGTCGAGGTGCTCCCGATCCCGCTCGCGGTGTGCGTTCTCGCCCGCCTGCACGCCACGATCAAACTCTGGCCCTTCGCCCTCTCCTCTCGCCTGCTCATGCTCTGCATCGCCTTCGCCGCGTGGAGCGCCTTCACCCTCGCGTGGAGCCCGGACCGCACCAAGGGCATCCAGGAGATCGGTAACACCCGCTGGCTCTGGTGCATCCTGGGCGTTCTTCCCGTGCTGCACAAACGATCGTGGCTGATCGCCGCGCTCATCGCGGGCACCCTGCTCGGAATGGGCACACAACTTCTCGAAGCGATCGGCCACCGCTTCGGCATCGACGCCCTCATCTGGCCCCACCCTCCCAACCCGCAGGAACACGCACGCATCAGCGGCTGGTGGCACCACCCCGTGATGGGCGGCATCATCCTCGTCGGTTCGCTCGGCCTGCACCTTCCGCCCGCCGTTTTCGGCAAAGGCTGGCGACGCTGGGCCGGTATCGCCGGTTCCACGGCCTCACTTATCGCGATGGTCGCCACCGGCACACGCAGCGCGTGGCTCGCCGCGTTCGCGCTCATCGCCATCATCCTCGGCTCCGCGCTCTTCCGCCTTCCAAAGGCCAGGGCGCTCCGCCTGCTCGCGGGCGCGGCGATCATCGCGACAGTTCTCGCAGGAACACTCTGGGCCGTGCGAGGCGACGCCATCAGCGCGCGCGTCCGCTCCGCGACCACCGAAGTTACGCGAGCGTTCCGCGACCGCGAGTACACCAGCGACTCGGGCGCTCGTATCAACTTCGCGATCTGGGCCTCGCGCATGATCGCCGAGCGACCTCTGGTGGGTCACGGCGCAGGCTCGTACGAACCTTGGGTCCGCGCCACCCTCGCCAAGGACTCCATCGATCCGGCCTCCGTTCGCATCGCGCCTCAGGCGCACAACACCCTGCTCCACGCCTGGGCCACACTCGGTCTTCCCGGGCCCTTGCTGCTG
>JBEIUO010000514.1:0-3012 GCA_040374335.1 Phycisphaeraceae bacterium | reverse complement strand
GGGCTTGGCGAACTCGGCGGCGCAGCGTGAGTAGAAGGTCTCAAAGCCTGTCGGAGAGGTGTGCACGAGCATGCGGAGGGGCGTGTCGCCGACGTTCTTGCAGGTGCGGACGGTGCCCTTTGGAACGTAGACGGTTGTGCCGATGACGACGGGGTTCCACGCACCGGCGGCGAAGAACTCGGCGCGTCCCTCGATCACGATGAACCATTCGTCCTCGTTCACATGGATGTGCGGAGGAGGCCCGCCGCCGGGGGGAGAGATGACGGTGAAGAGCGTGTACTTGCCGACGGTTTCGGGAGCTCCGAGATGGATGCGGACTTCGTCTCCGAACGCGTGGATGACACGCTCGCGCCCGGGGGCCATGATGCAGACGGTGTTCTGTGATCCGGTGGTCATAGGGGGAGTGTTCCGACGGGCGACGGGGAAGCGGAGCGCGGCGTCAGGGTTGATCGGTGCTTTCCCTGAGGCGCATGGCGAGTTCGGCGCGGGCGACGCGCCATTCGCGGTTGATGGTGCGTTCGGAGGAATCGAGCACGATGGCGACCTGTTGGATGGACATCGCGGCGAAGTACCGAAGCTCGACGATCTTGGCGAGGCGGGGGGCTTCGCGTTCGAGGGCCTGGAGCGCGTCGTCGAGCGCGAGGATGTCGATATCGCTGGCGCGGTCGGCGTTGTCGACGGGCTCGCGGCAGGTGAGGGGTTGAACCTCGCCGCCGCCCCGCTTCTGGATGTTGCGGGCGCGGGCGTGGTTGACGAGGATCTGTCGCATGGCCATGGCGGCGACGGCGAGGAAGTGCTCGCGACCGTCCCAGGATTGTCGTTCGCCACCGACCATCTTGATGTAGGCCTCGTTGACGAGGGCGGTGGGTTGGAGGGTGTGGGACGCACGTTCACGGCGGAGCATGGAGGCGGCGATGGCGCGAAGGTCTTCGTAGACGAGTGGTAGGAGCTTCTCGGCGGCATGGGGGGTGCCGGCGCGAACGCCCTCGACCAGGCTGATGACTTGTTCGTGGCGGTTTTCCATCTCCAGAGAGGATACCGCGGGGAACGAGGTGCCGGGAGGGTTGTGCGGTGGGTGTTTGGAGCGGGGCGGGGTTCTCGGTCGCTCTGGAGGGGGGTTGAAGGAAGTTCGATGGCGTGTGTCGCTCGTGGCGGGCGATCGGTGCTGGCTGTGTGGAGCCCCGAGTCGGGGTTCCCAAGCACCCGGAGATCAGCACCATGAATCGTCTCGCCACTCGAAACGCCGTCTGCGCCCTCGCGCTCCTCGCCGGGCTGGCCGCCTCGGCCTACTCCCAGACCGTCACCTCGGCTTTTACCTACCAGGGTGAACTGAAGGAGGCGAACGTGCCCGTCGATGGCACGGTCGATCTGCAGTTCAGCCTGTGGACGGCGTCCGCCGGCGGGTCGCGGATCGGGTCGGTGCAGACGATCCTCGGGGCCACGATCGAGAACGGGCGCTTCAACGCGAACCTGAACGCGGCGACCGAGTTCGGCGCGGTGCCGTTTGATGGCCAGAAGCGCTGGCTGCAGATCGCCGTGCGTTCGGCGAGCACGGGTGGGGCGTTCGTAACGCTGCTGCCGCGGCAGGAACTGGTGAGCACTCCGTACGCGGGGTACGCGTTGAACGCGGCTTCGCTCGCGGGGCAGACGGCTTCGTTCTTTACGAACGCGGCGAACCTGACGGGGGTGATGTCGGACGCGCGTCTGTCGAACAACGTGTCGCTGCGTGGCGCGAACCAGACCTTCAGCGGCTCGAACACCTTTACCGGCCCCAACGTCTTCAACAACACGAACAACACGTACCTGGGCAACGGCGCCGGGATCACCGCGCTGAACGCCTCGAACATCAGCGCGGGCACGCTCGCGGACGCGCGGCTCTCCGCGAACATCCCGCTGCTCAACGGGATCAACTCCTTCTCCTCCGCCAACACCTTCCTCGGCTCCGTGATCTTCAACAGCAGCGTGGGGATCGGCACCCCCAACAGCAGCGCGTTCCGCCTTCAGCTCGCCGGCGGCACCGGCGTGTGGCGCGGCGGCATCGCTTCCGGCGGCCTCACCAACGCCACGGTGCTCGGCGAACTCAGCGGCTCGGCGGTGGTGGGAGCGCACAACGGCGCTCTGAGCGCATGGGCTCCTCTGACCATCAACCCCACCGGCGCCTCGCTGGGCATCGGCACCGTCGCGCCGGTCGCTCCGGTACACATCTCCAACACGGCTTTCTCCCCGCTCTTTGTCGAGAGCAGCAGCACCGCGGGCACGTGGTTCAACCTGCGGAACTCGTCGGTGGGCGGCGCGTACTGGCACATGATCTCGACGGGCTCGGGCAACGGTGGAGGCGCGGGCCGTCTGCTCATCGGCACCGGCCCCAACCACCTCTCCTCGAACGGCGAGGTGCTCTCGCTCTCGCCCACCGGGCAGGTCGGCGTCGGCACGGTCGTTCCCGCGGCGACCTTCCATGTCTTCAACGGATCGGACGCGTCGCTCACCGGCGGCGGCCACGTGATCTCCGGCGACACCGCGGGCCTGAACATTGTGATGGACAACAACGAGATCATCGCCCGCAACAACGGCGCAAGCTCGCCGCTGTATCTCAACCAGGGCAGTGGGCATGTGATCGTCCCGGTCCTCGAGATCACCGGCGGCAGCGATGTTGCGGAACCCTACGACGTCGCGGCGGTGGCGGGCGTTGAGCCGGTCGCCGGGATGGTCGTGGCGATCGACCCGGAACACGTCGGCAAGATGCGCGTGGTGAACGGCGCCTACGACCGCACGGTGGCGGGCATCATCAGCGGTGCGAACGGCATCAAGCCGGGCATCACGCTGACGCAGACGGGAACGATCGCCGACGGCGACATGCCCGTGGCGAGCATCGGGCGGGTGTGGTGCTGGTGCGATGCGGACCAGGGCGGACCGATCGGCGCGGGCGACATGCTCACGACCTCCGACACGCCGGGCCACGCGATGAAGGTGAACGACCACGCCCGCTCGCAGGGCGCCACCCTCGGCAAGGCG
>JBEIUO010000795.1:0-1689 GCA_040374335.1 Phycisphaeraceae bacterium | reverse complement strand
GTCCCCGGCACCCCACCCCGATATAAGCACCCCACGCCCCGACACACCGCGCCCGCACTACCCCTGGATCATCCCCCCGAAGCGATCGCCCAGGCAGCCATCGCCCGCCTTCGCATCCCCCCGCACCGACTGATCTCCTGCACGATCGCCCGCCGCGCGCACGACGCCCGCCGCAAGTACGCCATCATGCTCATCTACTCGCTGGATGTTGTGGTAGAGGATGAGGCCGAGGTCCTCGGACGATTCCCCAACGACCTCAAGATCAAGCCCGCGCCCGACGTTGAGTACCGCTTCGTCGCCAAGGCCAGCGAGACCACGACCACCCGCCCCCTCGTCATCGGCGCCGGGCCCTGCGGCCTGTTCGCCGCGCTGCTCCTCGCGCAGATGGGATTTAGGCCCATCATCCTCGAGAGAGGAAAGGTGGTCCGCGATCGCACCAAGGACACCTGGGGATTCTGGCGCAAGTCGGTGCTCAACCCCGAATCCAACGTGCAGTTCGGGGAGGGCGGCGCAGGCACATTCTCCGACGGCAAACTCTACAGCCAGATCAAGGACCCACGCCACCTCGGCCGCAAGGTACTCACCGAGTTCGTCAAGGCCGGCGCACCGCCCGAAATCCTGACCGAGGCCCACCCACACATCGGCACCTTCCGCCTCGTCAAGATGGTGGAGAACATGCGCGCCACCATCGAGTCGCTCGGCGGCGAGTATCGCTTCGAGAGCCGCGTCACCGACATGGATATCGAAACGGGTCCCGACGGCACGCGTCGGGTGCGAGGCCTCGTGCTCGCGAGCGGCGAACGCATCGCAGCCGATCACGTCGTCCTCGCGATCGGCCACAGTTCACGCGACACATTCCAAATGCTGCACGACCGCGGCGTATACGTCGAAGCCAAACCGTTCTCCGTCGGCTTTCGCATCGAGCATCCGCAATCGCTCATCGACAAGGCCCGATTCGGCTCCAGCGCGGGCAACCCCATCCTGGGCGCAGCCGACTACAAGCTCGTCCACCACGCCAAGAACGGACGCGACGTGTACAGCTTCTGCATGTGCCCAGGCGGAACAGTCGTCGCCGCCGCCTCCGAAGAAGGCCGAGTCGTCACCAACGGAATGAGCCAGTACTCGCGTTCCGAACGCAACGCCAACGCGGGCATCGTCGTCGGCATCACGCCCGAAAAGGACTATCCCGACGGCCCCCTCGCCGGCGTCGCCTTCCAGCGCAAGTTGGAGACGGCCGCGTTCGTCGCAGGCGGCGGCACATACGCCGCGCCCGCGCAGCGCGTCGGCGACTTCATCGCCCGGCGGCCGAGCACATCGCTGGGCAGCGTCATCCCCTCGTACAAGCCGAACGTGTTCCCCACCGATCTCACACCCTGCCTGCCGGGGTACGCCATCGTCGCCATCCGCGAAGCCCTCACCAAGTTCGGACACCAAATCCGCGGGTTCGACATGCACGACGCCGTGCTGACCGGCGTCGAGACCCGTACGTCATCCCCCATCCGCATCAAACGTGACGAGACCTTCCAGAGCCTCAACACGAGAGGACTCTTCCCCGCGGGCGAAGGCGCCGGTTACGCGGGCGGCATCCTCTCCGCCGGCGTCGACGGCATCAAGGTCGCCGAAGCCGTCGCGATGAGCATGCTGGGAATCTCGGGCGCCCCCCCGGCCCCTGCCCGGGCGTGACCCCGT
>JBEIUO010000491.1:0-3119 GCA_040374335.1 Phycisphaeraceae bacterium | reverse complement strand
CTTGTCGAAGGACCCGACCTTCTGGAAGGCTTCGACGAGCTTGAGCAGCAGGTCCTTGCGAACCTTCTTGTCGCGGAGGACGGAGCCGAACGCGCGTTCGCCCATCCAGAGCGTGGGTTCGGCGAGGACGAGCTTGGCCGCGGCTTCGGTCGAGCGGACCGCGAGCGAGGGGTCCATCGGCTTCAGGGCCCATTCGAGCATCGCAGCGAGGTACTTGTCGACGTCGGTCTTGCCCGAGATCGCCTTCTGCACTTCTTTGCCGATCCCCTTCTTGCCCGCGGGATCATCGAGGAACCGCGGCACGGTGCCGAAGAACCCCTCGATGCCCTCCATGCTGTTGGGGTGGAACCGCAGACCGCTCAGCCAGAGCTGGATCGCATACTCGTAGTTGGTCGCGTCGACCATGCTGCGAGCGTGCTTGAAGAACCGCTCGGCCTTGTCGGGGGAGAACTCGAGCGCTCCGTCCGCGGGTGCCTTGGTGCTGTCGTCGCTCTTCTTACCGAAAATCGCCATGCAACCTCTTCGAGTTGTGCTTGGGTCGGGGTTCGTGACGGCCCTGTGGCCGCCGGATCGTGGACCGGCCGACATTCTACCGGCCGGATCAGGCTCGTGTCCTGACTCCCGCCAGAATCCGTACGGGAAAGCCGGGGGGGCGGTTCGCATGACCTTTCAAGGAGCCCGCCTCACGGCCGCCTCAGGTCCCTAAACTGCACGCATGCCTACCAAACCCACTGCCGGAAAGACCAAGTCCAAGGCCGCCAACACCCCTGCGGGCACCCGCACCCCCCACGAAGCCGAAATCCTTCGCCAACTCGAACAGGGCAAGAGCCGGGCGCAGATCGCCAAACTCCTGGGCCTCTCCGTGAAGACGGTCGACGCCCACATCGCCACAACTTCGGCAAAGATCTCCGTCACGCTCAACGAAAACCGGGGGAGCACCTCCAGCGGTAGGGACAGCCGCGACGCGGGTTCCAAGAGTGGCACGGCCGCGGGGACCACCCGCCTTGAGAAGGACACCATGGGCGAGATGCAGGTGCCCTCCGCGGCTCTGTACGGAGCCTCGACCCAGCGGGCTGTGCTGAACTTCCCGGTCTCCGGCCAGCCGGTCCCGCGCCAGATCATCACCGCTTACGCCATCCTCAAGTCGGCCTGCGCCCAGGTCAACAACAAGCTGAAGCGGCTCGACGACTCCCGGACGAAGCTGATCGTCGAGGCATGCCGCGAAATCAGAGACGGACTGACCGCGTTCCGCACCGCGGATGTGCACGACCCGATCTCGTTCCACTTCCCGATTGACGTCTACCAGACCGGCAGCGGCACGTCGACGAACATGAACGCGAACGAGGTCATCGCGAACATCGTTTGCCTGCGGCGCGGCAAGGCCATTGGGAGCTCCAAGGACCCGGCGGAGATCAAGGCCGGCGGCGTCCACCCCACCGACCACGTCAACATGGGGCAGTCCAGCAACGATACCTTCCCCACCGCGATGCACATCGCGGCGGCGATCTTGATCAAGGACTCGCTGCTGCCCGCGGTCAAGGCGATCGCGCAGAAGCTTGAGTCGCAGGCCAAGGCCTGGGACAAGATCGTGAAGATCGGCCGGACCCACATCCAAGACGCCACGCCGATCCGCCTCGGTCAGGAGTTCAGCGGGTTCGCCAGCCAGATGCGTCACGCCGAAGAACGCCTGCACCGCGCCCTCCACACCCTCGGCGAGTTGCCCATCGGCGGTACGGCCGTCGGCACCGGCATCAACTGCCACGAGGAGTTCGGCTCGCGTGTCGCGGCAGAACTCACGAAGCAGACCGGGATCCACTTCCGTGAGGCCGCGAACCACTTCGAGGCCCAGCACGCGAAGGACGCGTACGTCGAGGCCTCCGGACATCTCAAGACCATCTCGGTGAGCCTGAGCAAGATCGCCAACGACATCCGCCTCATGGGTTGCGGCCCGCGTTGCGGTATCGGAGAACTCGTGCTGCCCGCCGTTCAGCCCGGGTCCAGCATCATGCCGGGCAAGGTCAACCCCGTGATCTGCGAGAGCCTCATCATGGTCTGCTGCCAGGTCATCGGCAACGACGCCGCGATCACCGCCGGCGGCCTGGGCGGGGTCGGCAGCGTGCTTGATCTCAACGTGGCGATGCCCATGATGGCAGCGAACATGCTGCAGAGCATCACCCTGCTCGCTCGCGGGTGCGACATGTTCACCACCAACCTCCTCGAAGGCCTCAAGCCCGACGAGGCCCGCTGCAAGAGCCTCATCGAAGGCTCCCTCGCCATGTGCACCTCGCTCGTGCCCGTCATCGGGTACGACAAGTCCGCGGCACTGGCCAAGGAGGCCTTCAAGCTCGGCAAGACGGTGCGCGAACTCGCCCTCGAGACCCTCGTGGGCACCACCGACCTCGCTGGCAAGAAGATCACCGCACAGACGCTCGACGATGCCCTCGATCCCTGGTCGATGACGCTCCCCGGCGGCGAAGGCAGCGCGGGCGGCTAAGGCGCCCTTCCGAGCGCGGCTTCGAGCTGATCCTCAACGTGGTCAACCCGGTCAAAGGGCATGAGCCCCACGTTGAGGGTGACGATGACGAAGGTCTCGGGCCGCTCGGCCCCGCGAAAAAGTCGCTTGAGCCACACAGAGCATGGAGATTCCTCCCGGGGCAAGACTGTACCGAACTCCCGCAGGGACGGGGAGATGGGATTTCTCATGACCCCGGCGGCGACAGGCCGATTGTAGAAAGACGGGTTGTCGCTCGCCCGCGAGCCTTCCAGACGCTACATTGGCGGTATGCACGAGCGAGGTGAACACGGAGCAGGACCAGGCTCACAGGATGTGGCCCGGCGCGAGGGATCGCAGCCGAATCAGGAGGATCAGAACGCCATGCTTGCAGTTCGACAGGCCCTGCCCGTTACCCGGGATTCCATCACGCACAAGTTCACCATCGAACGCCACGAGGGCTACCTCACGATCGGCCTTTACCCCGATGGCCGGCCCGGCGAGATCTTCATCAAGATGGCCAAAGAGGGCTCAACGATCTCCGGCATGTGCCAGGCCTTCTGCCGCGCGTTCAGTCTGGCCCTGCAGTTTGGCCTGTCCGTGAACGAGGCGGTCATCCGCTTCAAGG
>JBEIUO010000033.1:0-10152 GCA_040374335.1 Phycisphaeraceae bacterium | reverse complement strand
CCCACGCCCCCTGCTCCACGTGCGCGTAGTCGTTGGCGGGCACAGGGTGATCAGCGAGGTATTTCTCGACGACCGTCGGCACGTACCCCGCGGCACGCGCCTGCGACACCAAGTTCGGCGTGGCCTCAAGGTAGTACGAGAATCCGCCGCCCCACGCGTTATCGCCGTCGTGCGAGAGCACCACGAGCATCGGACGCGCAGGATCGTTGTACGCTTGCAGCGCGTTGAAGTCGCCAAGCCCAAGCGGCGCGTACCCGTCCTTCCATCCGAGCGACTGCGAACAGGGCACGACGATAATCTCGCTCGCAACGCCGGTCGACGGGTCTATGTACCTCGCACGGTGTGGTGTGAACGCGTACGGCGAGGCCTCCGCCGGCGCACACCCGCGCGAGATCGCGACGCGGTGGTAGTACGCCTGCGCGGGGTTGGTCTTGTCCGCGGCATTTGGTGGATCGCAGTTGATCCCCCCCGACCCGTACACCACCGGGAAGTTCGCGCACGCACGGCTGATCTTCTCCGAACTCACAAACGTCCAGCGCACGCCCTCCGAGGCCAGAATCGGAATGAGCCGCTCGCTGAACGCCATTTCCGACGGAAAGAGACCTCCGGACATCGGCGCTCCCGTGCCCCACGCGTCGCCGTAGATCCGCTTGTAAAGCTGAATCTCCTTCCGCACTGTTGAATCGTCGAGCAGCGGCAGAAGCGCGTGGTGAAACGAGAACAACACCACATCCAGACGGGGCTTGTTGATCCCCGCGGCGGCCGTGTTCCACGACCGCGCCGTGCGCACCGAGTTGTACCACGACGGCGAATATCCGAGCTGCGAGGCACTCCCGAGACTCATGATGTTCTCGATCAACCCTCCCGAGTAGCTGACCTGTGCTCCCGCTTCCGGCGCAGCGTCAAACGCGTCGATGGAGTCCTTGACGCGGTACTGGTAGACGGCGACGCGGTCGTCGAGCCCGAAAATCGCGCGGAGGTTGTCCTGCGGGTGAGCTCCGCCCGCGTCGATGCGTTGAATGGTCTCCCACGCGCGCTCGTAGCGATCAGCACCGAACGACTGCTGGCCCGGCCAGTAGATCGGCTGCTCGAGGTGCCACATGTAGGTGAAGTGGAGTTGCTGCTGAGCGACCGCGGGCCCGGCGAAGAGAAGAGATGCAGCGAGCAGAGCGCGAGCGTTCATGTGTGGACCCCGGTGTGGTGCCGCGAAACAGTGCGCTCCGTCGAGCGCCATCGAGCGAGCATAACGAATCTCGCCGAGCGTGCAAGATGAAACGCGTTTCACTCGGCGAGGGTTTTCGAGCGTGCCACACTCGCACACGCCGGGCCGTTCCCGCCAACAAAAACCCCCGCCTCTGGGGGCGGGGGTTCGGATTAAAACTGACGTGGTGCGCCGCGTTTAGCAGCCGCTCGCGTCCCACTGTGCGAAGAACGCGATCACATCGTCGCCGTCGACGCCCCCCGACTGATCGACGTCCGCGCACGCTGCGCTGGAGTCCCAGTCGCTGAAGAAGCCGATGACGTCGTCACCATCGATGCCCTGGTCGTTGTTGTAGTCGGCGAAGCAACCATCACCGCTCCACGGGCACTGCGGGCCGCCGGGGAGAATCGTCACGACGACCGTGTCGGTGTCCGACGCACCGTCGTCATCGATCGCCGTCAGGGTCAGCGTGTGCACGCCGACGGGCAGCGGAACCGACAGGAACGCCGGGCCCTCCTGCAGAAGGGTCGCGCCCTCGGTCCAGCGATAGGTCTGAATGATCCCATCGGTGTCGGTACTGCCGGAGCCGTCGACGATGATCGTCTCCGTGCCGCTGCCGTCGCTGTCGGTCACGGTCTGATCGGGGCCGGCGTCGGCGGTGGGGGCCTGGTTGGGCGGCGTGACGCAACCGGACCACTGGCCATTGGTCTGAGCGCCACAGGTGGTGCCTCCGCCGCGCCACGAACCGCCGGCGTTCTGGCAGTCGGTCTGAGCCAGAACCGCACAGCCAAAGGTACCGAAGCAGCAGGCCCCGGTGGGGGGCGGGCAGTTGACGGGATCAACGGTCACGCGGATGACCCAGTCCCCTCGCGGCCGGCAACCGGTGAGGCAGATGCCGAGGATGCTCTGGTCGACCTGAAGGTTCGAGAACCGAGTCCAGCCGCCGTTGGGAGGACATCCGTTGGGTCCGCAGTTCACCGCAAACAGCCAGTTGTCATTCGGGCGATTGAGAGCGCCGTACCCGGTGCCGCAGCCGATGGTCGTGTTGTCCGTGACGGGGAAGGCGTTGCGCGTGGCCGGGGGCGCGGTGAAACAGGGGTTGGCCGTCTGGTCGTTGTGCACATCGATGCGGTAACCCACGGTGAACGTCTGGTTCGGGAGGTTGTTCGGGTTGTAGATGAACAACTGGTCGGGATCGCTCGGATCAACCGATGCCTGCACATTCGTGCCGCGCGTCCCTGGTCCCATCTGGACGTGCGGGAGAATCGTGCCGTCCGAGTTGAACTCCGCGATCAGCGTGCCGGTCTGCGGGTTGCCTTCCCAGATCAGCACCGACCACTGCGTCGTTGTGCTCACGACCGCGTTCTGCTGCGCGAAGATGCACTCCATAAGCGTGATCTTCAGCGGGAACATGTTCGCGGGCAGCGTGTAGCTCGCCGCGGCGATCTCGCCCTCCGCGAAGCCACCCTGCGCAACGTACGTCCCACCATCAAAGTTGGCGTTCGTGTGCGCCTGCACCATCGGGCAGTTGTCACGTTCACCGTACGGGTTCGGGCTTCCGCCGCCGAGCGACGGACGGATGATCACGGGCATGTTCACGATCGGGATCGATTCGATCGCCAGCGGAACATGCTGCGGGTTGAAGGTTTCGATCTGCGCCGAGGCGACGCCCGCTAGCGCAGCAAGGCCCAACAGTCCGGTGACGACTCGCATCGTGATTCTCCTCTCGATCAATCCGCTCGCGGGGCGCCACAGCACCCCCTGACCCATGGGGCGAACGCCCCGCCCCTCACCATCCGCACGGACGGCCGGGCCGGTTGCTCGCTCCGACCAATAGACTAACACATGGGATCCCCCACGCAAGCCGCTCCAGCCGCGGTACCATCCTTTCCCATGCCCACGCCGACCACAACGCGAACAGGAATGGACCTCCCGCACCTTCTCGGGCTGTACGGCATGCCGCCCCAGCGCCTCCGCGAGTTCCTCGCCACCGCCCGGGACTTCGCCCACGCCCGCCGCGCCGACCGACCCCTCGAGGGCCGCACGGTCGCCAACCTCTTCTTCGAGGACTCCACCCGCACACGCAACAGCTTCTCCGCCGCGGCATACCGCCTCGGGGCCCAGGTCATCGACCTCGCCGGTGCCTCGTCGAGCGTCAACAAGGGCGAAACTCTGATCGACACCGCCCGCAACGTCGAAGCCATGGGGATCGCCGCGCTCTGTGTGCGTGCGAAACAGTCCGGTGCCGCGGCGATGCTGGCCCAGGGCGCACTCTGCCCGGTCATCAACGCCGGCGATGGCAAGCACGAGCACCCCACGCAAGGCCTGCTCGATGCCTACTCGCTCGCAGAAGCCAAAGACCGCCTCGAGGGCTTCGATCTGTCCGGCCTGAAGGTCGCCATCGTGGGAGATCTCGCGAGCTCGCGCGTGGCACGCTCGTCCATCGCCGCGATGTCGGCCCTGGGCGCGAAGGTCATCGCGGTCGGACCGCCCGGGCTCGTTCCCGGTGGCATCGGAGCCGAAGTCGCACCGAGTCTTGACCGCATCCTCCCCGACATGGACGCGGTGATGATGCTCCGTATCCAGTTCGAGCGCCACGCGGACGGTGCTCCCCCTCCCGCCGCGGGTCAGGGCGCTCGCAGCGGCGCGATCGCGTCCGTGCGCGAGTTCCGCGAGTTCTACGCCCTTACCGCCGAACGCGAAGCCCGAATGAAGCCCGGTGCGGTCGTGATGCACCCCGGGCCGATCAACCGGGGCATCGAACTGGACGCGTCCGTCGCGGACGGTCCGCGGAGCATCATCCTCAACCAGGTGATGGCCGGCGTGTTCGTGCGCATGTCCGTCTTCGCACGACTGGTTGGTAACGAGTAAACCCAGCAGGAGCAGTGGGGGGGTGAAACGGGCGAGCGCTGGGATCAGGCGTGTTGCTTGCCAGCGACAGCGTCCATCACGCCGCGAAGATCGCGGAACACCACCGGCGACCACACTCGCTTGAGCTCCCATCCCTGTGCCTCGAGAATCGCGGCCCGGAACATGTCCCACTCCACCTGGTTCTGTGCGCCCTGGAAGCGGCTCCAGTCGCACAACACGCCGCCCGTGACGTCTGCGACGCTCGTGGGATCGCGGAGCGCGATGTCCACGCAGAACCCATCGTTGCCCCAGTGAACGATGCTGCCGACGTTCCGATCCTGCACCAGATGCGACGCAAGGCCGCGGGCCAGCAGCGACGGTGTCGTGGTCGGTTGCTCCGCGACGACAGTGGGGGGGATGAGCGCCGCCTGCGCCTCGGGATGACCCTCCTCCGCCGCGCCGACGATGTTCTCCGCGTGCGCGTACTCGTGCTGCAACTCCTCCGCGAACTTCAAGTACGCGAAGAGCAACCACCCGCCCGACGGAGCCTGGCCCGCCGGCACAGGCGGCAGAGCGAGGTACTGCTCGCGCGGGATGCTCGTCACCAAGTGCACCGCCTCGCGGGCCCGCGTCACCAGAACGTTGAGCCGACGCCCGCCGCCCGGCATCGCCAGCGGCCCGAATCTCCGGTAAAACCGCCCGTTCGCATCGGGCCCGTACGTCGTTGAGATGATGATGTGGTCCCGCTCGTCGCCCTGTACGTTCTCGAGGTTCTTCACGAAGAGCCCCTCGAACGCACCTTTGTTGCGCCGCGAGCGTGCCGCGGCGAGCGCGGTACCAAACGCGGCATCGGTCTCCGCGAGGCCGTCGAGCGTTTCGCTGATGAGATCGCGCTGCGCGATGTTGAAGCAGCCGACGCCGATAGAAGGAGGGTTCTCCTTCTTCAGCAGGTCGCGGATGATCTCCGCAACCTTCGTGGCCTCGGCTTGGTTGGTCCGTTTCTCGTACACGCCGTCGACGCGTGCGAACACAAGCGGCGCGGATTGCACACGGTTGCGCGGGTGGCCGGGGATCGCCTGCAACCTCGCGCTGTAGAAGTGCTCGTTGCTGAACTCGATCAGATCGCTGTTGCGTGAGCGGTAGTGCACGTCCAGGTAGCTCTGCTCGATGTCAAGGCTGAGCGCCGCCGAGAGCAGATCCTCGGTCTGGCTCTGCTGGGCCTCGAAGAGCTGTGCCTCGGTCTCGATCTCCTCCGTCTCCGACTGCGCGACGGCGGACTCGAAGAACCGCGTCGGCGGCAACTGCTTCGGATCTCCCGCGACCACCACGCGCCTCGCCCGCGTGAGCACCGGAAGCGCTTCCTCCAGCCGCAACTGGCTCGCCTCGTCGAACACTACAACATCGAACACGGCTTCGCGCGGGAAAATCTGCGCAACCGTCTCCGGGCTCGCCATCCACACCGGGCGCAGGTCGAGGAGCGGATCGCCGCCTTCGGTCGCGCGGCCGAGCGAGAGCACCTGGCGCAGCCGCAGCGCGTTCTTGCCCCGCGTCGTGAGTCGTTGCCGAACGCTCGCGCCCTCGGAGTTCAGCCGCGAGCCGGTGGCAGCGAGCAAACGCTCGCGGTGCCGCTCGGTCCAGCGATGCACGATCATTTCGCGCACCGCGATCTGCCGCTTCGCTTCGAGCTCCCCGCACCGCGTGATCAGCGTCTGCACCCGACGTGCATCAACCCCGCGCAGCACCGCGTCCCGCTCCAGGCGACGCGAGATCTCACCAGCCAGCACCGCGCGCCGAATCGCCGCAGCCGCTCCCTCGTGCGACGCGTGCTGGTCCGCAAGCCCCAGCGCGGCCGACGAGAGCTCCGCCGGGAGCGCGAGGCTCTCCTCCTTCGTTCGCATCACGTCCTCAAGCTCCGCCAGCCGCTGCTCAAGCGCATCGAACAGCGACGCCGCGGCACCCTTCGCGCGCCACGTCCGCCGGTGGTGCGCGATCCACTCCTTCGAGATCAACCCGCTCGCCCCCGCGGCCCGCTCCAGCGTTTCCATCCTCGCCGCAGACTCACCGCTCGCACGCAGCCCCGCGACAAGCTCCGTCCCCGCCGCGCCCGGCTCCGCCGACATCGCCCGCGAAACGTCCACCGCGGCGAGTGACCCCTCAAGCGCGCCATACACCGCGGCAACCTTCGTATGGTCGACGAGTACCGCGAGAACCTGCCGCGGATCCGGAGTCCTAGTCGTCAGCGGGGACTGCTCCATCTGCTCGATCGTCCCGCGTGCCACCACCGCCGCCCGCAGCGCGCGATAGAACGCGAGCCCCGACTCCACACCCTGCGCGCCCATTCCGATCGGCGAGAGCGCCGCCATCGCAGCCTTCTTCTTGCCGAACGCCAGGAACGACCACCATTTGGCCGCAACCTCACGCCACTGCTCGAGGGCCCCGATGCGCTCCGCCATCGTGGGCAGCGTCAATCCCAGTTGCGGGGCGAGCACCCAGAGCTCCGGGCTCTCCGGAGCCGCCGCCAACGCCTCGCGCTGCGCGATCAGCGCACGAACCGTCTTCGTCGCCGCGGCTTTCCACGCACCATCCTTCGAGTGCCAGAGTGCACGAACCCCCGGCGCGGCCTTCCCCGTGGCCTCAATCAACCCCGCAAGCCGCTCGCGCGCCGCGACCTGCTCCGCCAGCGGCGCATCGGCATCGAACGGGGGCACCTTGTCGTCGCGCCACGCGTCGAGATCGCGGGCCGCCCGCGTGCACGCCGCCATCTTCGCGCGGTGCTCGTCCATCGGTCGAGCCAGGTAACCGGCAACAGCCCCCGTCATCGCGCTCTTCCACGGATTGGCGCCAAAGTCACACGCGAGCGCGCGAAGGTAGAGGTTCGTCAGCGCCACGCTGTGCGCCTCGAGCTCGGTGAGTGTGATCTTCTCGAGCCCCATGCCCGCGTCCAGCCCGGTCGCCTCGCCGGTGCCCAGCATCAGCCACTCGCCCACCATCGCGCCGAACGCCGCCCCGCCCGGCTCGGCCTTCATCAGTGCGCCGTACAGAGCCTGAAGCTCCCCGTGCAGCTCCCCGATCTCCTTGCTGAGCCGTTCAACCGCCGCCACCGCGCGTGAATCGGTCTTCGCCTCCGTCAACTCCTCGAGCTGCGAGCGGATCCCCATGTAGAGATCCTTCTGGTCCCGCTGCGGATCATGCACCACCGCGCACAGCCGTCCGAGCCCGAGCCCGTCGAGCCGGTTCGCCACCACATCCAGGGCGGTCCGCTTCTCGCACACAAACAGCACGCGCTCGCCCCGCGCCAGGTGATCTCCGATGATGTTCGTGATGGTCTGGCTCTTCCCCGTTCCCGGCGGCCCGTGCACAACAAGCCCCGCGTGCGTCCGCGCGAGCGCCACCGCCCGCGCCTGACACGGATCCGCCGTCGCCACCAGCCGGTCCGTCGCCGCGCTCCGCACGACCGCCTCGCCCTCCCGCGATCCCACCTGCTCCAGCGTTGTGTCCCCGCGGATGAACGCCGCGATCGGCCCCGACGCCGGCACCTGCTCCGCCATCGCCTGCGTGTCCCGCAGCAGCCCCTCGTTCGCCATCGGAAACAGCCCGATCACCGCCGCGGGCACGATCACCGGCTCCTCCGAGTCCTCCGCCCGCGGCGCCGCCACCAGTGGCAGCAACTCGGGCATCGCGTCCGCGACAAACGCCTCCGGCGCCGCGATCTTCAGCATCGCCGCCACCCGGCGCGTCAACTCCGCGATCTCCCGCCACGCCCCGCTCCCCTCCTCGTCCGCGAACACCTCGCCGAACTTCTGCCCCCGTCTGCTGCTCGAGCCACGCGAGAAGCGCCTCGTTCGGCACGACCCGGTCAATCTCATCGCTCTTGCACGCAACCTCCACGCTCGGCGAAGCCCCCGTCTTCACCACCAGCGACACCGGCACAAATGCGATCGGCGCCAAAACCCGCCGCGACCCAAACCCACGCCCCCCGCTCATCCCCGGCGGCAGGCTCAGCAACGGATACCCCACGTTCAATACCCACACCCCCGTGTCGTCCTCGTACGTCCGCGCCTCCTCCACCAGCAACCGCAGCTTCGACAAAAGCCCGTTCTGCTCCGACCACGCCCGCTTCGCCCGTTCGTGCTCCGCCCGCTGCGACTCCGTCAGCTCGGCATCGTCCCCCACTTCCCGCGGCGGCACGACCTTCCCCAGCACCCGCGACTCCATGTCGCCACCGAGCAGCCCCGCCAGGGCCGCATCCGGGCCCACGTGCCCCAGTTTCGACAACTGCGACCAATCCACGCGCTGCCGGCTGTTGTGGGGCCTGCAGTTCAGGCTCGGGCCGCCCGCGATCGACGCGAACAGCCGCTCCAGCATCGTCGCCAGTACCTTCTTCCCCCCCGGGTTCCCCGTCCCCGCCTGTTCGGTCGTGCTCATGCACGATCTTACTTCGCCGGCTCCGGTTCCGAAACCCCCGAGTTGGGACCTGATCCCGGACCGTTGTTCAGCATCGTCTGGTCCAGCCCCTCCCCCGAAATCGTCACCACATCATCCTCGTACCCCACCGAAACCTCCCCCATCACCTTGAAAATCCGCCACCCCACCGGCAGCCCCGCCGTGTCCTCCCCAACCCACACCCGCACCATCATCCCCTCAACAAACACATCCTCCGCCGTCGCGTTCGTCACCAGCACCGTCGGCTTCTGCGCACCCACCTGCACCGTCAGCGTCCGCGCCGCCACATTCCGCACCACCAGGTTCTCCGACGACCCGGGGTTCATCTTCGCGTAAATCACATACCCCGTGAACGCCAGCAGCGCCACCAGAACCACCGACAAGAACCCCTGCTTCATCGCCGATCTCCTTCGCGTGCCCAGTCTCACACCGCCAAGCTTACCCCTTCTTGATCCACTCCCACTGCCGCCGTACCCCCTCCTCAAACGTCGTCGTCGGCCGATACCCCAGCTCCGCCCCGCTCCTAGTCAGATCCGCCCACGTCCGCTCCACATCCCCCGGCTGCATCGGCTTGCGCTCCACGACCGGCTCCCGCCCCACCACCCGCCCGATCGTTGCGATCATCTCCTTCAGCGTCACCGGCGAACTCCCCCCGAGATTCCACACCCGGTACCCAAACTCCGGGATCCGCTCGTACGCCGCCAAAACCCCCGCCACGATGTCATCAATGTACGTGTAGTCCCGGCTCGTCGTCCCGTCCCCAAACATCACAATCCCCTCCCCACGCGACACCTGCACCAGAAACTTCTGGATCGCAAGGTCCGGCCGCTGCCTGGGCCCAAACACCGTGAAGAACCGCAGCATCGCCGTCGGCATCCCCGTCAAGTGCCGGTGCGCATGCCCCATGATCTCGCACGCCCGCTTCGTCGCCGCGTACGGGCTGATCGGCTCGTTCACGTCCTGCGACTCGCTGAACGGTGCGCTCTTCGCATTCCCGTACACCGAGCTCGACGACGCCACCACAATCCGATCGCACCCCGCCCGCCTCGCCTCCTCAAACACCACCGCCGTGCCCAGCACGTTCGCCCGCGAATACCCCGCCGGATCCTCGATGCTCGGCCGTACCCCCGCCTTCGCCGCCAGGTGAATCACGCCCCCGGGCTTCACCGCCTCAAACACCCGCCGCATCCCCCCCGCGTCCGCGATCTCCCCCTCCACAAACTCAAACCGCCCCCCACCCATCCGCGCCACCGCCTCCACGTTCCGACGCTTCACCCCAACGTCGTAGTACGGATCAAAGTTGTCCACCCCGATCACCCGCCGCCCCTGCGCAAGCAGCCGCTCGGCCGTGTGCGACCCGATAAATCCCGCCACCCCGGTCACCAGCACCGGACCGTTCATGCCCACTGATGTCATGCCAGATTGTTCCCCGCTCGCCCCCGCCCCGCACCCGCCTCCCGCAATCCACTTCCCCCGCCGGGTGTAACGATTTCCACTCACCTCACACTGGCCCAAAAAGACAAGCAGGGCGCCATCTTTTGACAGCGCCCCGCTGGAGGAGAGAGAGATCAAGATCAGTATAGTTGTCTATCGGACCATCCGTTGCCCGTTTCTCTAAACTTCTACACGGAGAACACCCAATTCCGCGCGAAATTGGG
>JBEIUO010000010.1:0-14604 GCA_040374335.1 Phycisphaeraceae bacterium | reverse complement strand
GTGGCGGTTGGGGTAGCCGTTGGCTGCTGAAGATTGCCGTTGAGCATGAAGACGACCGTGCCACCGAAGGGGTCGCCGCCGCCGTTGGGAGTCGCTTCGAGCGCGACGGAGAGCGGGTGGGTTCCTGCGGGGATTGTGTCGTCGAGGTCGGCCACCATACCGAGCGCGTTGTCGAGGCCGAGGACCCGCATGCCGCCGGCCTTGGATCCGTTGAGCGAGAACACGGAGGAACCCGGACGTGTGACACCGAGGAGTTGGAAACTGGTGAGGCTGTCGTTACGTTCAGCGCGGCGAGGGAGCGCGAGTTCGCTCCCCGCGAGGCGGAGGCTCTTGATCTCCACCGGGCACATCATGGAGGTCGTCGAGCCGACGCGGGCCTCTTTCAGTTTGACGCGCACGGGCAACTTGCCGCCGACGGCGACAGCGGGGCGGGTGACGAGTTCGAACACCGGGGCCTGTGCCGCGAACCTCGCGTGATCCTGCTTCGAGAGCACGCCGTCGAACTGGGCGCGTTCGATGAGATCGCCCCAGCCCTCGCTCCACGGGTGCGTGTGGTCGCCCTGGATGGCGAGCGCGGTGGCGATGATCTTCTGGTACTGATCCGGGGTGAGTTTGCCCGCGAGAACGCGGGACATGAGTTCGTCGGTGATCTTGACGGAACGAGCGGCGTCGGCGAGGCGGCCTTCCCAGAGGAGCAGACCGAGGGGCTTGTACTTGTTGATATCGCCGCCGGTGATCGCCGCGTAGGAGACGACGCCGAAGGGGACGAGCGAGGTCGCGACAAGCAACAGACCGGTGGTCGCGAGAACGGGCATGCGCTTGCGGACGCCGGTGCGTACGGCCTTCTCGCGTTTGAGGCCTGCGCCGCACTCGGGGCAGGTCACGCACTCGGGGTAGACGCCGTCAAGATCGAAGGCGCACCACGAGCAGACGGGGTGGTCGTTGATGCGACGGCCGCGGAAGCCGATGATGGCGAGAAGGACACCGCCGAGCAGCGTCGCGAGCAGCAGGATGAGTACCGCCGGGAGCATGCGTCACCTCTGAATGGGCCCCTCCGAGAGGGGTGATCATAGGGATGCGCAGGGGCGGCTCGACCGTCAGCCTTCGCGGACGACCCCAACGAGAACCTCACGCCACCATGATTCCGGGGGCGTGGAGTAGGGGCGGAACTTCTCGGTCGAAGCGGTTTCGTCGCTGTACAGGTACGCGCGGTGACGGCCGAGGGACTGGGCGACGGGGGAGTCGATGAGGTGGGTGGAGTCGGAGCCGGACATCTGGAAGACGACGCGCCACGAGAACTCGCGGAGGGTCTGGCGGCTGAGGTAGCGTTCGAGGTTGTTGACGGCGTCGCACCAGATGACGGTGTGGATGCCGAGCGTGGGGCCGTCGCGTGCGATGCGGCTGAGGAGGTCGGCGGGCTTCTCCTGCTTGTCGGGGTCGGAGGAGAAGTCGAAGTCGTCGCCTTTGCGAAGGTCGCGGAAGCGCTGGAGTCCGTGGACGAAGAGGAAGACGGGCGGGCGGTTGGCGTGCGGGTCGGCCTCGCGCACCTTGAGTTCATCGCCGACCTGCTGAAGGACCGCGGCGAGGTCGATGACGTCCCCCACTCTCGCGCTGTCGCCGAGTTCGCGGGCGAGGCGGCGGAGCGCGGGGGCGCCTTCGTCGTCGTTGCGGGAGGCGTCGAGGACGAAGACGCGGGCCTGTTCGCCCTGCGCGCGGGAGTGCGCGAGCACGGAGACGCAGCCGACGAGTTCCATGGAGGCGGCGGCGTCCTCCTGTTGGCCCACGATGAGCAGGTTCGCCGCGCCGCGACGGTGGAAGACCGCGGCGGAGGGGTCCTTGATCGAGATGGCCTCGCCGAGCCACATGTGCGGGGCGTTGGGGAGTGAGCGGGGCCAGGTGCCGCGGATCGCGGAGGCGAGCGCGGTGTTGGCGGTGGCGTGCGCGGGGACGGCGCCTTCGAAGACGATCGGGGGATCGCGACGGAGGTTGCGTTGGTCGGCGCGGCGGGAGATTTCGGAGAGCGCGGCCTCGCGCTGATCGTCGGAGAGCCAGACGATCTGGAACGGGGAGTTGCCCTCGATCAAGCCGCTCTGGTCGTTGTAGATCGCTTCGCCGGGGCGGGTGAGGAGACGAGGCGCGGTGTTGTCCTCGCTCATGATGAGGTACGAGTCCTGCTCGCTGCTCTGGAGCGCGATGCGGATGGCCATCTGGCCGATGGTGCTGCGGGCGATCGAGAAGGCGCCGCCGAGGGTCTGAGAGCCGAGGATGAGGTGCATGCCGAAGGCTCGGCCTTGGCGGACGAGGCGGTCGAGGAGGAGTGCGGCTTCCTGCGCGAGGCGGTCGTCTTCGACGAAGAACTCCTGGAACTCGTCGACGGTGAGGAGGACGCGGGGCATGCGAGCAGTTGGGTTCGCACGACGGAATCCCGCGATGTCTTGGACGCCGGCGTCGCGGAAGATCTGGCCTCGGCGGGTGAGTTCCTGATCGAGTCGCTTGAGCACGCTGAGGCCGAACTCGCGTTCGCTTTCGACGGCGACGACACGGGCGTGGGGGAGGGAGAGCGCGGCGTACGCGCGGAACTCGACGCCTTTCTTGAAGTCGATGAGGTAGAACTCGACCTCGTCGGGGCTGTACCACTGGGCGACGTTGGTGATGAGAACGTGGAAGAGCGTTGACTTACCCGAGCCGGTGCGACCGGCGACGAGGGCGTGCTGGGCCATGCCACGGCCGAGGGTCATGTACTGGAGTTTGCGTGCACCGGCGCGGCCGAGCGGGATGCGGAGTTCTTCGGCGGAACTGAGCGACCAGAACGAGCCCTCGGGTGGCGCGACCGTGGAATACGGGACCTGAACCCGCGCGGAGTCTTTCACGAGAGCACCGACGGCGGTGAGCAGGGACGTAAGGCGGTCTCCCGTGGGCGCGGACTCGAGCGTGAGTGGGCAGTCGGCGAGCGTGGGGTCCTTGACGCGGAGTGCGCCGTCCTTCCAGTGCAACGTGAGCGCGGTGCGTTCGAGTTCGGTGAGGAGCGTGGCGAACGCGCCCCGCTGCTTTGGATCGGCGGCGATGAGGGTGTAGACCCCGCATCGTGGGCCGCTCGCGATGATGCCCTGGAGCCGCTTCATCGCGACTTCGGTGAGATTCGACGGGTAATCGGCGAGCACAAGGAAGCGAAGGGGCTCGGCGACTTCGCCCGCTTGGCGGTTGTAGTCTTGGATTGTCTCGTACTGGTTCCTCAGGTACTTCTGGATCACGTGCTCCATGTGTTCCGTGAGGTCGGTGAGTCGCTGCTCGATGTGCTTGGGGTCGGTCCAGATGCGGTCGCCGACGACGAGAGGCTCGAAGTCGGCGAGGTGCATGAAGCCGGCGAAACTCTCGCCGAGCCCGATGGGATCGACGATCGTGAGCCGCACCTTTCCCGGCGGGAAGGAGGTGATCAGCCGCAGCATGGTGTTGGCCAGGACGGAGATCGCGGCGGCGCGGCCTTCCTGCGGCGCTTGCACGAGCAACTGGCCTCGGGCGCGGAGGTCGAGGCTCAGGGGCGCGTGGATCCGCGGGGACCCGAGATGCTGCGCGGGGGTTCGGACAGGTTCAGGAAGCTCCGACGCGAGCGGGGTCAGATCGATCGCGACGTCGCCGATGAAGATTTCGTCTGGCGGCGATGCGGCTGCAGGGGGAGCGGACCAGAGGGGGGCGTCCCACGCGGGGCATGCGGAGGCCGAGGCTTCGCGGGCCCGGGACTGATGGGCGAGGAGCGACTGGGTCTCCCTGGACAACGAGGCGGCGAGTGCGGCGGTTGCGAGGGCGAGTGCATCGCTGGCAGAAGCAACGGCGCGATCGCGGGCGGCGCGGGTTGCGGCGGATCGCTCTTCGCGTGAGGACTTGAGCTGGGCGAGTTGGTTCGCGGCGGTGGAATCGAGGCGCTCGAACTGAGAGGCGCGGTGGCGTTCGAGGTCGGCGATGCGGTCGGAGTGGCCACGGTCGAGCGCGGGGAACTCGTCATTCTGGCGGGTTTCGATCTGCGTGCGAGCGCCGGCGAACTTCTCCTTGGCGCGGCTGATCTCGGAGGTTCGCTTGTCGGCGGCGGCTGAACCCTTGCGGGACTTCTCCAGATCGGCGGCGATGCAGAGGCGGCCGGCGAGCGCGGCGACGTCGGCGGAGACCAGCGAGAACTCCTTCGCGGCGGGGGAGACACGCGCTCGCATGATGCCCCGGATGACCGCGGTCACGAGGAATGCCGCGCCGCCGGCGATGCCCACGGGGGTAAGCACACCCATGGGGATCTGCCGGCCCATGAGCAGGCCAACGAGGAAGGCGATCACGGCCGCGGCGGGCACGAAGCAGAGAACGGGGGTCCAACGTGTCCAGACGGAGTTGGCCCGGCGCAGGAGCGCGTCGGTGGCGGCCCCGAGGCGTGCGATGGCGACGGCGAGGTCCTTGCCGATGGTCTCGACGGGCGCGGCGGGGTCACCCGTGGGTGGGGCGGCGGCCGCGTCCGGGAGTGCGTAGCCGCCCTTGGTGAGCGAGGTCGAGCAGGTGTCGCGGGTGCGTGCGCACTCGGCTTCGGACTGCTCGGCCTGCTTGGTGGCGGCGGCCCACTCCTGGTCGGCCTTGCGTTCGGCGGATTCGGCGACGGTGTCGGCGAGCCACTGGCGTTCTTCGTAGTCCTTGTTGGCGCGGTCGATGAGGTCTTGCGTGCGGCGGCGGTGATCGGAGAGTTCACGGTCGCGCGCGGCGACGGCGATGGAGATCTTGTCGGACCACTCCTTTTCGATCTGTTCGCGGCCGAGGGAGTGGCGTGCGGCGAGCGTGCGGGATTCCTTGGAGAACTCGGCGTCGATGGTCTCGATCTGGAGTACGCACTCGCGCTCCGAAGCTTCGATAGCTTGCGCGTGGGCCGCGTGTGCAGCGCGGGACTGGTCGGCGATGGAGCGCAGCGACGCGGACGTCGAGGCGACGACGGCGCGAACCGTTTCGAGGCTTCCGAACGAGGAGTCGGGCTCGGGAGGCTGGGTGGGGTCTTCGGGATCAGTCATCGCCGCACTCCCGTCTTGCTCTGTGGATGAGTTCTTCGAGTTGGTCGAGCCCCTTCGCGGCCGAGACGGTTGCGCCTTCGAGCGGCTCGATGTAGGCACGCTCGAATCGGCGGCGGACGTCGTCGTCCCACTCGCCTTTGATCGCATCGAACCGGATGCGGAGCTTCTTCAGCGAATCGATGATGTTGGCCTTGGCGGCGGTCACGCTCACGGTGCGGCTCCTGGGGGAGCGGTAGGTTGATCCGGATCCTCGGTGGGCGTCTCGGCGGCGTCGGGCTGCGCGATGAGTTCGTTGCGGACCGCGAGGTAACTCTCGAGGCTCGACACCATGCGTTCGAGAAGGGCGATGGCGTGCGGGAGGTTGACGGCCACCGCGTCCTGGAGGTTGCGGGAGGCCGACTTGGCCATGTGGGCTTGTTTTTCGAACGCGATCGCCCACCGCGCGGTGGCTTCCTGTCGGCGGCGCGCGGAATCGAGCCGGTCGCGGGCGATGGCGAGTTGTCGCTGCTCGAACACGACGGAGGCTGGCTCTGGGGAACGGATCAGGCGTTTGCGTTCGATCTCGAGCTTGCAGCGTTGGACGTCGTCCTCGCGACGGCGGACTTCCTTTTTCCAGTAGGCGGGGCGTTCGTGGTTGAGCCACTGGGAGACGCGGTTGATATCGCTCTCGACCGAAGCGATCGTCGTGCGGACGTTATCGATGAACTCGATGATCGAGCCCCGGGTTTCGAGGAGCGCTCTGGTTGACTGGACGTGCGCCTGGTCGCGCATGGAGGCCTTCCGCTGATCGGGCTCAGCGCTGGTTGAGGTAGTCTTCGATCTTCTCCGCCTTGCGAAGGAGGAACGGGATGTGACGGTCGGTCGAGTCTGCGAAGCGGGACAGGGCACGCATCGTCTGCTCGAACTCCTCGGAGAACTTGGCGTGCTCCTGGTCGCGCCAGCTCTGGCCGAGTTCGTTCAGGCGCGCGAGCATCACGCCCATCTGGTCGCGGACTGTCGTGTTGAACTTCTTGAGTTCCTGGGCGAAGCGCCGCACCTCGCCCGGATCCATGATTGCCTTGGCCATACCAGCTCCGTTCGCCCCTCGTTGGGAATGCCCCGCCGGGCAGTCTACCACAATGGTCTACGGGTCCGGTGGCCCGCCGGTTTCGGCCCCCAGCCATCGCCTCAAGCGTCGATGCGCAGGTCCGCGTAGAAGGCCGGGCCCGAGAGGTTGCTGGTCGAGAGCAGGTTGGATTGGCGGGCAAGCTCTTCCACCAGGGTCCGGCGCGGCACCTCGGTGCCCTCGTCCGGGTTGCCGTGCTTCCCGGGGTGGGTGGAAAGCAGGGCGTGGAGGCGTGCTCGCCTCGAGCTGACCCCTTTGCGCTCGAAGAGCTTCCAGAGCGACTTGGGGGTCGCGTTGTTGCTGCCGTGGTGGCCGACCTTGTAGACGGTGACATCGCGGAGCAAGTCGCGAATGTCCGCCGCGAGGTCCTTGTTGCCGTCCCGGGCGTGGCGGAGGGCGTACAGCCAGCTCTCGAGCTGGGCGTCGCCGGGGAACAGCACCTTCTGGCCCGCGAACTCGAACAGGAGGATCACGCTTGTGTTGTTGAGCGCGGTGTCGAGCTCGCGAACGATGGACCGCACTTGCTCGGCCCTAACGGCTCCGAGCCCCTTGGCGAGACGGCGTGCCTGCGGCGGGAGGGCGGCAAACGAAGGTGCCCGGGGGAACAGCCGCGACTGAGAGCCTGAGTCGAGCGTTTCGAGCAGGGTCGCGGCACGGAGCCAGTACTCGGTCTCGTCCTTGCGACGCTGCGACGCGATCGCGCCGGAGTGCTCGAGCGTGGGCGGGCCGAGCACATGGACCTTGACGCCCGGGAGGAGCTTCCCGAGTCCGCAGTCGTCGCCGAACGCGACGTACTTCTGGCCCGACTTGGTGCGGGCCATCGTCGCGAGATTCTCAACCGCACTGAGGTTCGGGAGATTGTCAGCACCGAGGAACTCGAGCTCCTTGATTGCGCGGAGCGAGACTCCTCTCGCGCGACCGAGCGACGTTCGTGCTGATTCGAGGTGGTGCGTGAGGGCCTCGGCGCCGCGGTTCATGGCGTTGAGACGGGAGATGTATGCCGCGGCGGGTGGGAGCTTGCGGGATGCCTTGGTCGCGTCGGGGGCGGCGCGGGGGTCCTCGGTCCAGGGCTGGATGACGAGTCTTGGGCGGAGTTTGCGGAGGATGTCGCCGGGGGCGTCGGGCTTTTTGATGCCGCGGGCGAAGCCGTTGATGTGATCGGCGTGGCGGTGCGTGGCGACGACGGCCTCGAGTGTGCCGCTGGTGCGTTCGCGGATGTCGTTGGCGGCGCGGAGGAGCATGGCGGAGGGGGTGGTGCCGCGAGGGCCGCCCATCGAGCCGCAGTCGATGAGAACGTGGCGTTCGCGGTCGGGGTAGGCGAAGGAGAGCAGGAAGCAGTCGCCGAAGCCGACGCGGTACATGCGGATGGTGAGGGAGGTTGGGCGTTTAGTCGGCATCGGGCCAGCCTTCCTGGAAGGCGAGGTTGGGGGAGGGGGTTGGGTTGCCCCGGGCCTTGAGGCGGTGGAGCGAGGCGAGGTCGTAGCCACCTGCGCGGAGGCGGAGTTCGCGGGTGCGGCGGTCGCGTTTGAATGCGCCGGCGTTCCAGAGACTGGCGAGGCGGCGGGACTGGCCGGGGGCGTTGGAGATCCGGTTGTGGATGTTGTACTTGAGGCGGGAGAACTCGTCGAAGATCAGCACGCAGCCGCCGTAGAGCGTGACGCGTGCGGTGGGCTCGAGGGCGGGCGGTTTGTCGACGCCCCAGGATTTGAGTTCGCTGGCGGCGAGTTCGATTTGCTGGTGGATCTCGGCGACGGTCTCGCGGAGGGAGAAGCCGTCGCGATCGGTCCTGATGCAGGGGCGAACGGAGAGCACGCGGGTGTAGGCGTCCTCGCGCAGGCCCAGGAGCTCGCGATTTTCCCACGCGAACCGGAAGACTTCGTCGCGGTCGTAGCGGAGGCTCTCGTGGTGCGTGCCGGCGTAGCGGAAGGGGGTTGGATCGGCGAGTACGGTGCGCCATGCGCCGCCGGGTTCGCCGGAGGTTGGCGTGACTCCGAACTCGGCGAACCCGCGGCGAAGGAGCGAGGGGTAATCGAACGCGCCGCCGTCGGGGTACATCTCGAGATCCGCGGTGAGAAGCGCGCTGAGGTAGTCGCCGAAGGTGAGGTGGCAGGGGGGCGTGTAGTCGACGGCGCGGATGCACATGGTGAGCAGGTGCTTGGCGGCGGTCGCGCCCTCCTCGACAACGGCGTCGGCGTCGTAGTCGCGGGCCCGAGCGGTGCCGAGGCGTTTGATGCGGGCGGCCCAGACCTTGACGAAGGCTCCGAGCACGGCGGCGACCAGTAGTTCGCCACGCCGGTGGACGGCGCGGAACTCGGGGACGCGGTGGTAGTAGGACGTGGAGGGGATCAGTTCGAGGCTTCGCCGGAGGGGGCGGCCGCGGACACCGGAGGTCTCGCGCCCGAACTGCTCGGCGATGGAGAGGAGCGGACCGGCGCGGAGCGCGGGTTCGGTGAGCTTCGTGGCCGGGATGCGGCGACCCGACCCGGGTTCCACCCGGAGCATCGCGCCGACGACCTCGGGAAGGGCGAAGACACTGAGGAGCGCGACGAGATCCGAGAAGCCCTCGTGGAAGGCGCCCTGATCGGGCGAGGAGGGATCGGAGTAGCGGGGACGCAGCCCATCGAGGATCGCGTGGGTGGTCTCGTGCACGATGATGTCGTGGGAGAGGCAGGTGAAGACGGTGCCGTGGCTTCCGGGGAAGTAGCCGAAGAGGAGTGCCTCGTGATCGGCGGAGTAGAAGGCGTTGGCCTCGCGGAAGGCGTGGGGCACGATGCGGAGCTGGTGACCGGGAAAGGCCCAGCTTAACCTGCGGCCCAGCGCCCGCTGAAACGACTCGAGGGTGCGGGTCGCGATGACGAAAGCGTTGCTCGCGTGAAAGGTAGGGTCACCGAGGATGGCGTGGTCTGACGGGGCGAGATCACTGCATACGAGACGCTCTCCCGTCGCGGGCTTGTACATGGTGTGCGTGGAAGCGTCGTAGTCCACGACGTGGAAGCGGCTGCTCCATGGCCCGGGCGCGAACCGTTCGTCCGGGATCTGAACCTGCGCGGTGAGGATGCGGCCGTCGCGACGCAGACCGGGGTCGTGGGCGACGATCGTCGCGTTGCGCATCAGCGGTTTGCCGGCTGTGCTCATCCCCCACTCCTTTCCGCGGCTCACTCTTCGTCGAATCCCCCGTCCACGAGGGCTTTGAGCCGATCGCTGGCGAGTTCTGAATCGTCGCCGTCGACCGTGATCTCGAGCTGGCTTCCTTTGCTCGCGGCGAGCATCATCATCTGCATGATGGACTTGCCGTCAACCTCTGTGTCGCCGCGCCGAACCTTCACATCGCTGGCGAACGTGCTCGCAAGGTCCACGAACGCCATCGCGGGCCGGGCGTGCAGGCCCAGCTTGTTGACGACGGTGGCGGTGACGGTCTTGCGTGGCAGAGGCGGGGTCCTGATGAGGTGGGGTGGTACAAAGGGGGTCAACCGGGCAGTTGCTGGCTGTCGGCCTGCGCGAGGAGGTCGCAGACCTGCTCGACGGTTGTGGACTGCCGAAGAAAGCGGCGGAAGGTGTCCTTGCCGAGGTTTTTGAACACGACCTCCATGGCCTGGAGGTGTTCCTCGGGCCTGTCCTCCGGGCTCAGCAGCAGAACCACCGAGTAGACGGGCTGACGGTCGAGAGAGTTGAAGTCAATACCCCGGGGGGAGAGGCCGATTGCCGCGGACATCTTCGTCACGAGCTTGTGCTTGACGTGGGGAACGGCGACGCCCTTGCCGAAGCCCGTCGAGCCTCGGCGCTCGCGGTCGAGAACGCGGGCGACGAGTTCGTCGCGGATGGCGAGGGGTGCTGCACCGCTGCGGACGAGGGAATCCAGCAGCTCCGTGATGGCGGCGTCGCGTTCGGTCGCGACGAGAGGGACCGCGACGGCGGCGGGGTCGACGATCGATGTCAGGCGAAGGACGGGCATGGTTTCCTGCCGGGTGGGTCGCGCATCAGGGCGCGAGAGAGATCGATCAGCCCTTGAGGCGTTCCTTGAACTCGCGCAACTGACGCTCGCCCTTCTCGGCCACGAGGTCGATCGCGGCGTAGGCGTCCTTGCCGGAGGCCTTGGAGACGAAGTCGTCGTGCTTCTCGACATCGAGGATCAACTCGGCCTCAAACTCGGTGGAGTGGTGGGCGTTGGGCTTGGTGATATGGATCGTGACCTGCTGAAGGCCGTCGTAGTACTTGGTCAGCTTGCCGGCCTTCGACTCCGCGTACTGGCGGATGGCGTCGGTGATCTCGATATTCTTGCCCACAACGTCGATACGCATGAGAACTCCCTTGTCCACCGGCAAGTAGCCGGATCCCGAACGATCATCGTACGCGCCCCGGGGTCTGGTCCGCACGCGTGGGTCGCGATCCAAAAACGAACGCGGCGTCCAACTCAACGGGTGAGGGACGCCGTGAAAGTGGGCCTGGGCAGGCTCGAACTGCCGACCTTACCCTTATCAGGGGTACGCTCTAGCCAACTGAGCTACAGGCCCGTCATCGTCGCGCCGGCCCGGTTTCCCGGCCCGGCCTTGGTCTGCACTACAGGCCTGCCCCTGGCCACCGGGGCAAGTCTGACGGGTCAGGTTTTGAGGGTCTCGAATCGGCCCCGCGCCCACTCGCCAATCGGTCACTCCTTCTGGTAGACTCCGGCCCTTCTTAGGGGCGGGGACGCTTGTGCGGTCACCGGGACCGTCCGAACTCCGCGGTCATGCCCCTCGGACAAAGGCTCGATTCCCCATGCGGACGATCACTCAAAAAATGACGGTTCTCGCCGGTGCCGCCCTGATCGCATCCGGATGTTCCACCCCCCCACCTCAAAGTGGACGCGATGCCACCTCCCCCCCGGTACGCGAGACGTTCGCCCGATCCACCGATCCGGGCCGCGTCCAGGACAACTGGCTGTCGACCTTCCGAGACCCGGCACTCATGGCTCTTGTGGAGGAAGCCCAGGGGAAGAACCCTGACCTGACAATCGCCTCGGGGAGACTGGATGAAGCGAGGGCTCGGGCCCGCAAGGCTGGCGCCGCTCTCTCCCCCCAGATCGGGGCCGGGGTTGGGAGCGCGAGAGCCGACTCGGGCTTTGGAGCGAACACCCAGACCAACTTGAACCTGAGTATCTCCTGGGAAGTGGACGTCTGGGGCAGGGTGCGGCAGGGGAAGGCTGGGGCGCAGCAGGATGCCATGGCCGCGGCGGCGGACTACGAGTTTGCCCGGCAGTCACTGGCCGCCCAAACGGGTGAGGCCTGGTTCTACGCCATTGGCGCGAAGCAACAGGCGACGATCGAGGCGGAGTTGGTGGGGGTCTACGAGAAGACCATGGAGATCACGGACGCCCGGAAGCGGGAGGGGATGGCGAGTCAGATGGATGTTGATCTGGCGAAGGCGAACCTTGCGAACGCGCGGCAGTCGCTGTCGCGGAGCGAGGGGTCGCGCGAGGAGGCGGTGAGGTCGCTGGAGGCGCTGCTGGGGAGGTACCCGGGGGCCGAGATGGGGGTAGCGGGTGAGTTGCCGGAGATGCCGGGGCCGGTGCCGACGGGGCTGCCGTCGGGGTTGCTGGAGCGGCGGCCGGACATGGTGGCGGCGGATCGCCGGGTGGCGGCGGCGTTCTACCGGACGGGGTCGGCGAGGGCGGCGCGGCTGCCGTCGTTCTCGATCGGGGCGGACCTGAGCAGGATGCTGAATCCCGCGGCGACGATCTGGAGCCTGGGGGGGAACCTGCTGGCGCCGATTGTGGACGGGGGCGCGCGTGCCGCGGATGTGGAGATTGCGGAGGGGCAGCAGAAGCAGGCGTTGGGGATGTATGTGAAGACGGCGATCGCGGGGTTTCAGGAGGTGGAGACAGCGCTCGCGAACGAGGCGGTGCTGGCGGCGCGGGAGGTGGAGTTGACGAAGGCGGCGGAGGGGTATTCGAAGGCGCGTCGGGCGGCTGAGGTGAGCTATCGCGAGGGCGCGATGAGCCTGGTGGATCTGAACTCGATTCAATCGCAGGACGGCGTGACGCGTGGTGAGTTGGTGCGGGTGAAGAGCGAGCGGCTACGGCAGCGGATCAAGCTGCACCTGGCGCTCGGTGGGTCTTTTGACGGCGCGAACAAGTGATCGGGGTTGGTTGAGCGGAAAGGGCGGCGCGATGAAGATGATCCGAGTGGCGGCGGCGGGAGCGGCGTTGGCGTGCGCGGTGGCAGTGGGATGCAAGCGGACCCAGGGGGAGCGGCCGCCTTCGCCGCCGGTTGAGGTGGTTGTGGAGACGGTGCGTCCGACGACGGTGCCGGTGGAGTTTGAGTTTCTGGGGCAGACGGAGGCCTCTCGAACGGTGGAGGTTCGCGCTCGGGTGCAAGGATTTTTGGTGAGGCAGGCGGCGATGGACGGGCAGCGGGTGGAGGCGGGGGAAACGCTGTACGAGATCGAACGCAGTCAGTTTGATGCGGATGTCGCGGTGGCGCGTGCGAAGGTGGATCAGGCGAAGGCGCGGGTGGAGAAGGCGGAGCGGGATTCGGCGCGGCTGGCACGGCTGATCGAGGCCGATGCGGGGCAGCAGCGGGCGTTGGACGACGCGAAGACGGAGGAGTTGCAGGCGAGGGCGGAACGGTCGAACGCGGAGGCGCACCTCGCGAACGCGGAGCTGCAACTGAGCTACACGACGATCAAGTCGCCGGTTTCCGGGAGGATCGGGATCTCGGCGCGGCGCGAGGGTGCGTTGGTGGATCCCGGGCAGAACAGCTATCTGAATACGGTGGTGCAATCGGATCCGATCTTCGTGAACTTCACGATCAGCGAGCGGGAGATCCTGAAGTGGCGTGAAGAGGTGACGACGGGGAAGATCTCGATCCCGAAGGATGGGAAGCTGACGATCCGGCTGACACTGATCGACGGCAGCGTGTACCCGCACGAGGGTGTGATGGACTTCTTTGATACGGCGATCGATCCCGCGACGGGAACGATGCGGATCCGGGCGGAGTTCAAGAATCCCACAGAGCGAACGCACGAGAAAGGCGAGGAGCGGGAGATGTTGATCCCGGGTCAGTTCGTGAAGGCGCGGATCATGGGTTGGCAGAGGCCGAACTCAGTGACGGTGCCACAGCGAGCGGTGCTGCAGACGCCCAATGGCCCGATGGTGATGGTGGTTCGAGCGGAGGACAAGGTGGGCGTACAGCCTGTGGTACTGGGGGGATGGCACGGCGACCGGTGGCACGTCGTGAAGGGGTTGGAGGCGGGCGAGCGGGTGGTGATCGATGGGGTGGTGAAGGCGCACCCGGGGTCGGTGGTGAAGGTTGTTGAGGCGGGCGTGGCCGAACGGGTCGGATCCAACTGAGGGGCAAGGCATGATCTCCAAGTTCTTCATCGATCGGCCGGTTTTCTCGACGGTGCTCTCGCTGCTGATCACGCTGGCGGGCGCCCTTGCGATCTTCAACCTGCCGATTGCGCAGTTTCCCGAGATCGTGCCGCCGAGCATCCAGATCTCGGCAAACTATCCCGGCGCGAGCGCCGAGGTGGTGGCGAGTTCTGTGGCGGCGCCGATCGAGCAGCAGTTGAGCGGCGCCAAGAACCTGATCTACTTCAGCTCGCAGTGCTCGAACGACGGCGGGCTGAAGATCAACGTGTTCTTTGAGATTGGGACGAACCAGGATCTGGCAGCGGTTGAGGTCCAGAACAGGCTGGCGATCGCGCAGCCACGGTTGCCGCAGGAGGTCACGCGATCGGGCGTGACGGTGACCAAGACATCAGCGAACATGCTGTGCGTGGTGGCGCTCAAGTCGGATGATCCCCAGTACGACGAGGTGTACCTCAGCAACTACGCGACGATCAACGTGGTCGATGCGCTGAAGCGGGTGCCGGGCGCGGGTGATGTTGTGGTGTTCGGCGCCAAGGACTACGCGATGCGGCTTTGGGTGAACCCGGACCGGCTGACGGCCCGGGGGCTCACGGTGAGCGACGTCGCGACCGCGGTTCGTGAACAGAACGCGATCTTCGCGGCGGGACGGATCGGCCAGCGCCCCGTGGGGGACGAGGTCGAGCTGACGGTGCCCGTGCTGACGCGGGGGAGGTTGGAGAACCCCGAGGAATACGAGAACATCATCATCAGGGCGAACGCGGATGGGTCGATGGTCCGGCTGAGGGACGTCGCGCGGGTGGAGCTTGGTTCGCAGAGCTACGACCTGTTCGGGCGACTCGATGGCACTCCCACAACGCTGGTTCTTTTCTACCTGCAGACGGGCGCGAACGCGATCGAGACGGCGGGTGGCATTCGCGCGGCGATGAGTGATCTTTCCGCGGCGTTCCCCGAGGGCGTGAAGTACGAGATCCCGTACGACACCACGAAGTTCATCGAGGTTTCGATTGAAGAGGTGGTGCACACGCTGCTGGAGGCGGTTGCGCTCGTGCTGGTCGTGGTGTTCATGTTCCTGCAGTCGTGGCGGGCGACGCTGATCCCGCTGCTGGCGGTCCCGGTGG
>JBEIUO010000041.1:0-9621 GCA_040374335.1 Phycisphaeraceae bacterium | reverse complement strand
TGCGCCGCTTCGATGTGGCCCGTTCCCTTGTGATCGTAGGCCCAGATCAGACCCCGTGCGTCTCGCACGATGAGGTCGATCCGACCTGTGAAGAGGTATCCCCCGATCTGGGCGCTGAACGCCTCCTCGACGTGGAGGATCTCGTAGTCCTCGCGCCCCTCGTACCAGTGGATGTACGCCTGAACACACGCACAGATGTCCGCGACGTGGTGGAGGTACGCAGGGCCCGACGCTTGGGCGAAGATCGCAATCGCCTCTTGCGGCTCGTAGTAGCGATCTGGATCGCGGCCCTGCTGGGTCTCGCGAATCCGGGCGTAGTAGTGGGCCAATCCGAGGTGAACAAGTGTTCCTCGGATCAGCGGATCAGTCGGCTCTGGCGCAACCCGCGCAGGGTCGATGTACGACCATGCGAAGCGTTGCTCACACTCAATGAACGTCTGGAGACGGTGCCATCCGCGCGCAGATGGTCCCGTGTAGAGAATAAGGCGATCAGCCACAAGACACCTCACGCGATGGGGACCGCCCCGTACCTCAGATGATCAGCCGAGATCCACAGTCGCGCGGAGCTTCGCGGGCGCCGTCGTCTGGGTGATCGTGATCTCCTCGATGTCGAAGATGAGCATCTTGGCCCGCAGCTCGTCGATGAGCGCCTTCATCGTGAGCTTGACCGGGGCGACGTTGACCTCCGGGCGGGTCTCTTGCTGCACGGGAGTCGGGGCCGGAGCCGGCGCCGGGGCAGCAGCCGGGGCAGGTGCGGGGGAAGCGGGCTTGACCGTGACGGGGGTCTTGGTGACGGAGGTGACGGGCATAGTGACTTTCTCCTTCTTGGGTGTTGCGGGACGAACGCGGGACGGCTTGACGATGACGACTTCTTCGGGAACAGGAGCGGGGACGGGAGGCGCAGCCTGAACGGGGACAGGTTCGGGGACGGGGGGCGCGGGCTTCGGCACAGCGCCGATTGACAGAGCGATGTCCTGGAGGCGCATCGGGTCTGCGACCTCCGTGAAGATCCCGCGCTTCGACGAGAATCCTGTACGAATGCCGAGGAAGACACGCGCCTTGCTCGCGCACCGGTCGTTGAACCGGAAACCAGGTGTCTCCTTGAGGAGCCCCGCGAACATGTCCGCGTTCGTGGTGTCGGGCTTCTCGCACAGCAGCCGAACATACGGGATGATGTCGTCGGCGACGGCGGGTTCTGGGAAGGACGTAGGCTTCATCTGTTCCTTTGTCTGGGTGGGGGCGTCGAGTGTGGCCGGGATGTTCTCGGGGATGCTGTCCACCGAGAGCGCAGCGGGTGTCTTGTCCGGGAACCCCGCGAGGCGAAGATACTGCGCCGTCGAGGCCCACTTCCGCCCCCCGTTCAGGATGCGGAGGCCGCGCTTCTTGGCGGCCGATATAGCTGCCGCGCTGAGCGGGTGAGAGACGCAGTCTGTACAGATGTACATGACGTCGATGTCTGCGGGCAGATCCGGCGGTCGTCGGAGCGCGTAGTCCCAGTGGTGGACGATGTGGATACCATGTTTCTTGAGGTTCTCGCGGAGGCGATCCTCTACAAACGGCCCGTGACCGCCGACAACCAGCGCGCGTGTAAGCGGGCGGATTGTCAGGGGCTCTTGGGGTTCTTGCGTTTCTTTCGAAGGGCGATGAGCCATCGTGTGACCTCGTTTGAAGCTGTGGAGTTGGCGTGGCGGTCAGGGTGACAGAGCAGGAGGATCTGCGTGAGCCGATCTTCAGAGAGTTCGTCGGCGCCCGCCGCAGGGGCGACAGATGCTTTGGCTGCTTTCGCGGCCTCTCGAACCTTCTCTCGAAGCCTAACCACCTCCGCTTGCAAGGCGACGTACCCGACATCACTTCCGTGCAGGTCGTATGCCTTCGCCTCTTTGTAGCAGGGCATGCACGTCGTCATCCACGAAGACTCTTGTCCGAACGGCTGTCCGCACTTCGAGCAATCGACGATGACCAGAGACGCGGCCTCTAATCGTGTACGCTTCCGACCCTCCCGCTCTGCCGCCACTTCAGACCCCCTCTAACCAAGGCATGCAGTCCTGCGCGAGCCACTGATCCCAGTCCGACCCGAGGCGATGCGCGCTGTACAGCCGCACCCAGTCCTTCACGTTGTCGAGCACCTCGATGAACATCTCGGCGCGGTCGATGATCGTCGCGGCCCGGTCGGCGTCGGCTTGCTGCTGCGTCTCGGCCTTCTCTTCTTCGCTCTCCTGCACCTTCATCTTCAGGCCCGAGATGAAGAGGTGCTGGCTCTGGAGCTGGAACGTGTTGTCCACCTCTCCGACCGCCACGGTGAGCCGGATGTTGCTGGGCCGCTTCCCGGCCGAAGCCGCCTTGCGGGCCTCCGCAGCGCCGTCAGCGCCGCCGACGACCGTCGTGACCTCGTCACCCGTCTCGTCCGTCAGCGTGATCCGCTTGGCGTACCGGATGTCGGCTCCGTCTTCACCGCGCGTGGTCAGCTCGCCGTGGACGACGCTGTACCAGAGCCACAGGAAAAAGTCCCGCGTCTCATCCTCCGCCAGCGCCGGCTCCTGAGAGGACTCCGGCTCGAGGGTGCAGTTGAACGTCTCCTGGAACAGCGAGACGAAGTGCTCCGCGGCAGCGTCCGACAGGCCCGAGAAGCTCACCATGTTCTGCCGCGTGTCCCACAGGACGTCGAACATCTTGGAGCGCGGGGTGACGGTCGGCAGCAGCTCGTTGGTGACGGTGTCACGCAGCTCATTCCGCACCGGGCGGGGGACGCGGCGCTTCCCGTTCTCCATCCGCCACTTGTCGAGGGCCTTGTTCAGATGCGCGCGGAGGAGCGGAGCGGGCACCTGGCGTGTGTCGAGCCGCATCGAGAAGACGTAGAACGGGGAGATGTTCCACGCGCTGTGGTCAAACGCGACGCCGAGCAGGTCGTCGATTTCGACCCAGCCGGTCTTCACACCGGCCCCTTCCCACGATACAGGGAAGGCATGACGGAGGAGCGCGGCCCCCGCATTGGATGGATTGGTCGCCGAGTCGGCGTTGTTGGCGATGAGGTAGCGGCGCGACGAGATGGAACCGGACAGGATTGACATTGAGACACCTCCTTGAAGGTGACTCTACTATACCCGCCCCTACAGAGTGTGTCAACCGTCACGGCCCAGATTTTTCCGTTTCGTCGATTCCGCTGCGCGCCGCGTCGCCTGCCGTACCTGGAACGCGAAGCGCCGCCCTCAGCTTATCCATCGCGCCCTGGCGCACGCGCCTGCCCCATTCTCGAGAGACGTCGTGCTCTTCACACACCGCACGCAACGTCACGCTGTCGTCCGTGATGGTCTGGATGACCGCTTTTTCGACGGGAGAGAGCCGTGCCACCAACTTCTCCAGGCGTTGCACGTCGAGCGCGATATCCATATCGCCCCCAGCTTCCACCTCTTCCGGCGGCGCTCCATACTCAGGCGCGAGGCTGTTCGGGTAGCCCCAGACCGCCCATTTTGCCACGGCGTTCACATCCCCCTCGCCCGCAGGCAGCTCTTTCTTCCGAAAGACCCGCATCAACGCTGCGATCGGAACATGGATCCCCGCGCGTGTGTGCGCCGCGAGGTGATAGCGAAGGAAGATCCACTTCGCCACCATCAGGTAGCTCCCCTTGTCCGGGTCACAGTAGAGGGCCGCATGGTAGAGCGCGATTCGCGCATCGGATGGGCCGTCCTCTTTGTCGAGTCGATAACGCTGCGCGATCCATACGGCGGCAGCTTCGTTGAGCGTTACGACCTGCCACGCCTTTCGATTCCGCTCCTTATCGTCTGTGGAGCGTTGGATCTCGCGGAGCAGTTCATGTGTGCGTCGGGCCCTGTCTGCTGTACTCATGCGAACAACTAACCGCGTCAGTAGGACACGGTGGGCGTTCTATGGCCAGATAGGGCCCTATTCTTCCCAACTTACTTGATGGCCGACATCCCCACGCTGCGCAGCGCGGCCTTGATGGCGGCATCCCGATCCTTCGCGCGGAAGGCGATGCCGCGATCTCCGGCGTCGCCCGCGAGTACGCAGGCGAAAAAATAGCCGCCATCCTTGCGAACTGATACGCGTGCGACCGTGCGCACCGTGACGTTGACACTCTCCGCCCGCGACCCGTTCGTCATTCCTCTACCACCTTTCCGAGTTGAAAGAGGCCGCTGGATGCGATCGGCGAGATCGCTTCCGTGGCGCTCTGTTGGATCTGTTTGTCGTTGATCATGTTCAGGATCGTCTGGCTCACGACGAGCGGATCTTCGCCGGACGTCGTGTGCTGCATCTGCGCGACGTGTTGGATCAAGTCCGCGAACAGGAAGCCCCAGTGCTCTGCCAACGGGAAAGCTGGCCGGACGAAGAAGATGAGTTCTCCCGGCTGCGATCCCAACGAGATTTCGAGAATTGTCGCCTCTCTTGCCATGCTGCCTCCGCTCAGAGTTGCACCTTGTACGCAGCCACGAGAAGCTGGCGGACTGCCTGGGTGATTCCCGGTGCCGAGCTTTCGCGGTTCCCCGCGACGTTCAGCGTCTCGATCCTGTAATCGTGGCACCATGCGGCGACCCGCGCGGCTTCACTCTCGTTATCGCGGCCCGCAGGGTACGGCCACTCGATGTGGATCATCGGCCGGCGCGTCCCGCAGTACTGCCGCGTCAGGCTGCACCCCGGGCTGTTGATGTTTCCGAAGATGAGCGTCCCGTGCGCGTCCATCACGTTCTGCTTCGTACGCTTGGCGTAGCTCGCACTCCAGCTCTCCACCAACCCGAAGCTTCGGAGATGCGGTGCGGGGCCGTCGTCTGTCCGGTATCCGAGCGGCGCAGTCCCGCCCGTCGGGATTCCCAGGTCGCGGCCCGCGAGCAGTCCGCCCGTGTCCCCGCCCGTCTGCCCGCCTGAAATGATCCGTCGCAAAGCCATCTTTCTCCTCCGGTGAGTCGCGTGCAGGAACCGTTCCTACACGCATCCTCTAACCAGCGGAGAGACGAACGTCAAACCCTTTCGGGAGACTCGCCCGCTCGACGACCCCTGTGACCATCTGATCAGCAGGTGCGCGCGGGTCGAACCAAGCAGCGGACACCAGAACACGCACGAACCGTTCGTTCCACGCATCGTCTGGCGAGTCCGGAACCCACGCTTCTCGGAGGGCCGCGAGCGGGACGCAGCTGTCCCCCGTGTAATACCCGGTCGCCCCTACGTTCACGAGCTGTACGGGAGAGAAGGCTCGTTCGACCTGGACAGTCGAAGCGCGCACAACAGCCATCCTCGGCCGTCCATGGTAGGAGGCCAGGACGTGGGTGCCCGTGTAGAGCGTCGTCAGCGGGTCGATCCCCTCCGACCTCAAACGACGCGCGTCGGGCGCGGTCATGTCAGCGAAGACGACCCCCGCAGAGATGGAGGCGCCGTACACAGCGATCCACTTCATCCACGCGTTCGCGACCCCCGCGTGGAGCATCCCGTGCGGCCAGTCGAAGGAAGCGAGACGCGTGACCTCCCCCGTGGTAGACGCGACGCGGATCTCCCGCACCACTTCGATATCACGGAACTTGAACGCCGCATTCTTCGCGATACGTTTGTCTGCGAGCGCCTCTCGGTAACCCGGTGCCTTCACCCAGTAGATCTGGAGTCGGCCGGGCCGATTCATCGTCACAGTCTGCGCGGACGTGCAAGCTGTCAGCAGTACATCCGATTGGAGGCCTTCTTCTGGCGTGTCTATCCCTCGCGGGACGTACAGCGTCTGGTATTCCGGGTCGTTCGGCTCGCCCCGATACGTCACGTAGGGTTGGTGGTAGGTGTTGTACCTGGTCTGGTGCCGCAGGACGCTGATCCGCTCCTGCCCGATCGTCCCATACGCGTAGAGGAGCGCCGCATGGGCGGCCTCGTCCTCCTGCGTCAGAACGGGGTACGCGTCGAGCAGAGAGCCTGGATCGAACGAGAATATTTCCCCCTCGTTCAGCCCCGGAAACTCGACCGGAGGCGCGGCAGGAGACGCGCTCACAGCTCAACCTCGGGCACAGGGGGCAGCCCGAGTTCGTGACGTGTCTCTGCGGGCGAGAGCGTCGTCTCCAGCCACCCCTGCCAGTGGAGCTTGAACTGCGTCATCCGGTGCGGCAAGACGGGGCCCCCTGCCTGCACTAACGCATATCGTGCACATTCCACGGGCGACGAGAACACGATCTCCTCGGAACCGGCAGACGTCTCCACGGGAGAGAACGAGTCCTTTCCGCAGATCACGCCCATGTAGCCGAGCAGCATCCCGGTGCCCGTGTACCGGGGTCGGACAGACTCCGCACCCCCCAACATCACCGCCTTCATCCCGAACACGCGACCAGGCACAGGATGAACCTGGGCGACGCGTGCCAGCAAGGCGCTCGCCTCGGGCCAGGCCGCCTTCCAGGCGGCGTGGTCGAAGTCCAGCGTAGACTCCAGGCAGTACGCGAGCGTCTCGCTCACCTCCTCCGGGGCGAGCGTACAGCGCACATTGATCGCGGAGAACGCCGCCTTGTACGCTTCCGGAAGACTCCACTTCGCGTGACCGGGGAACCCTGTCCCCCACGGCCGGGAGACCGGGCCCTTTCCGCCCCACGGCCGGTCGTCGATCTCATCTTCCTGAAGCGTGATCGTCCCCGTGTGCGTAGGAAGCCGTGCAGGCTTTGTCGTTCTGAAGTGAGAACTCATCTCCGACGCCTCCCGCCATTCGCGATACCGCGAAGCCGGTACAACCCGCGTTCTCCGAGCTGCTTCTCCACCAGCTTGAGGAGCTTTCCGGGTGAACGGGCCAACAACGAACTCGTGTGCACCGACACGTCGACGAAGAACTTCGGCCCGTGGTAGAACTCGACACGAATCCGAATCCGAGGCGGCGTCTTCTCACGCCACATCTGCGACAGCAGCGAGGCTTTCACCTCCCGGCGTCGAATCGCCAGCACAGACCCGTCCGTGTAGTACCACGCGTACTTGTTCTGGTACTGTTTGCTTTCCGTCGGCGAGGGCGGCCCTGTCATAAGCTCGCCGAACCGCTTCACTCCCGCTTCGATCTCGTCCGCATCTCCATCGCACCCGACGATGACGTAGGCGATCGATGCGGAGCCCCCGTACCAGACCGACTGGTGCAGCCACACGCCTGTACCGATGGGCTTCTCCTGCGTTGCAACCACTTCCATGTTCACTCCTTGATGTTGATGCTGAGGGGGGAACCGATGTCGCCGAGCCAAGTAATACCGCGATGGCTCAGAACGTCGTGCAGCTGTTGGAGGACGCGCATCGTGTGTCGTGCTGCATCTGATCCCGCGTTCACCTTCACGCGGACGCCGATCGCGGGGCCCCCCAAGAAGCAGACTTCGATGTAGACGTAACCACTCGGCTGCGACCACAGCTGCAGGAGAAGGCGTCGCGCGACGGACTGCACCGCGAACGGTGCTTGGGGGCCGTCCGTGTAGTACCACGACATCGGCTTCACTTTCTCCACCACCGGGACATTGTGCATGTCCAGTACCGCGCTCATGCGCAGCGGCTCCTGCAGCCTGCGTTCGAGCAGCGCCTCATCCGGTGTATCGCCGCCCGGAGTCGCGTTCGCCGTCAAAGAAAACTCTAACTCTGCCTCTTGTGTCCTCACGAATATCGGTTTCATGTTCACTCCTCTATCTTGTTAGCGACAGGATACGGCTTGATCTTGACGTCACCCAGCCATGCGATGAGGCTCTTCGCGAGCCTGTGTTCGAGTCCCTTCAGCACCAGGTCTGCGTCCTTCGCCAGAGCTGCACAGGCTTTCACCTGAACACCGCACCGCAGCGCAGGACCGCCAAGGAAGCAGATGTTGATAGACACGACAGGTTCGGGTCAGAACCACATGTCCATAAGCAGCTTGTTCTCGACGAAGATTCGCGGAGTCCGCTCATCGTCGCTGCCGTTCGTGTAGTACCACGCAGCCTGCGGTGGCAGCTCATCCACGGGAGGCGGGTAGCTCTCGCCCAACGCCTTGCGGAGTTGCGCAGGGTACTTCGGGTCGATGTTCCCCATGAACTGCTTCAGGCTGATCAGGAACTCAACCGAACGATAGCGGCCGTCCTGGTAGTAGATCTTCATCGGTTCCACGGTCACTTCCTCTTCTTCTTGCGTTCTTCACGTCGAGCTGCCCGGTTCCTCGGGGGAGGTGGCGGCAGGGGGGCGGGGATGTGGAGGTCGGCGTCTACCGTCTGCGGCAGCACCACTTCCCACCCACGCGGGGGAGTGTAGAGTAGTTCGACCAGATCGTCGTCGTCCCAGGAGTCGTCTTTCATGCCCCTACTGTAACCACGTGGGTGACGAACGTCAAACCCGTATTGCGTCAATCGTCATCTTCTTCGTAGTCGTCATCGCACACCTCGGCGTCATCCGTATTCTCCGTGGAGAGCTTGGCGAGAATCCGCTGGGCGAACGTCTCCTTGTCCCCGAGCGAGTCCGACCCCGAGATCACGTCGCGGGCCGCAGCCAGCTCGGAGTCCTGCGCGACCTTCTCCACCGCCGGGAGCTTCCGGATGAGAATGTCAGCGACATGCTCGTCGATCGAGTTTTATGCGATTACATAGTAGATTGTGACCGGACGCTTCTGACCGAGGCGGCAAAAGCGGCCTTCCCACTGCCTTATCTGGCCGGGTGTGTACGGAAGCTGCACGAAGAATGCTGCGTCCGTGTCGTGGATGTTGAGCGATTCACCGAAGCTGTCCCCCGTACCGACGAGGACGCAGGGGCCAGGATGCGCCATGTAGTCGAGGACGATGTTCGACCGTTCCTCGGAGCTGTGATCCCCGTGCGCGGCCCAGACGGTGCCGTTCTTCGCCTTGATCGACTCGTGCTTCCGCAGCAACTCACCGAGCGCGTCCACGTCCCGGCGGCGTCCGGTGAAGATGACGACCTTGCCTCCCGCGTAGATGTGATCCGCCACCATGCCCAGCACCGCGCGACGCTTCCTCGATGCCGACTCTGCCAGCTTCACTTCCAGCACCGCAGTCGCGCCGCGCTTGTGCGCTGCGGTCATCTCGGCGGCGAAACCCGCAGAGGGCGGCGACTGATCTTCCGCGCTGATGTAGGAGGACTGACGCCGCTTTGCCGGAAGCTGCCGATGCGTCTCGGCATACTCGATGCGGTGCGCGACATGCTTGAGTCGGGCTGCCAACTCCGGCAGATTCGAGGTGCCGGTGGTGTCAAAGCCCCCGTACAACCCCGGTTTCCGGTCACTGTAGCGATTGTGCCATACCGACGCCGATCCCCACGCGTCCGGCTCTACGAGATCCAACTGCGCCCACAGGTCCCGGACGCGATCCTTCACAGGCGTCGCTGTCGTCGCCACCCGCCGCTTCGATGCCCGGGCCAGCAGCGCAGCCGCCGTCGCGAGGTTATCCAGCGGCAAGATCATGAACCGGCCATCCTTGTCTGACACGAACCCGCCCCTCGCGCGAGCTTCATCGGCTTGGTCTTTTGCCATCTGCGCGGCGAGATCCGGCTCATCGGGCAGCTCAGACAGCGGGAGAGACTCCCACCGCTTCGACCCCTTTCCGAGATGGATCTCGTCCCACACGACCGATGTCGGGCGGAGTGCCGTCAGACGCCGCCCGTTCGACATCAGACTCTCCCACGCAGCGACGATCACATGACGCTTCAAGG
>JBEIUO010000684.1:0-2291 GCA_040374335.1 Phycisphaeraceae bacterium | reverse complement strand
GCCGTGTACTCGTAGTGCGCCACAAATACACGATATCACGCCCGGCCGGGCGAGGCGCACCCCCTCCCCACGCGGTACGCTGGGCGTCTATGAACGCCAGCCGATCCATCGCCGGACTCCTCGCATCCCTTGCTGCCGCCGCATCGGCCTGGGCACAGCCCGACAACCGCCCATTGCCCCACGGGGCCTTGCCCTCACCCGCCCAGATCGCCTGGCACCGCCTGGAGTTCTACGGGTTCATCCACTTCGGGGCCAATACGTTCACCGACCGCGAGTGGGGTATGGGCGACGAAGACCCCGCGATACTCGCGCCGACAGCGCTCGACTGCCACCAGTGGGCCAGGGTCGCCAAGTCCGCCGGCATGAAGGGCCTGATCCTCACCGCCAAGCACCACGACGGCCTCTGCCTCTGGCCGACAAAGACCACCGACCACAACATCACCAAGACCAAGATCGCCGAGGGGAAGGGCGATCTCGTCGGGATGCTCGCCCAGGCCTGCCGCGACGAGGGGCTGAAGTTTGGCGTGTACCTCTCGCCCTGGGATCGGAACAACGCGAACTACGGGAAGCCCGAGTACGTCACGACGTACCGCGCACAGCTCGAGGAACTCCTCACCGGCTACGGTCCGCTCTTCGAGGTCTGGCACGATGGGGCCAATGGCGGTGACGGCTACTACGGCGGAGCCCGTGAAAGCCGCACGATCGACAAGCTCAGCTACTACGGCTGGCCCGAAACATGGGCGATGATCGCGAAGCTCCAGCCCAACGCCGTTGTCTTCAGCGACGCCGGCCCCGGCTGCCGTTGGGTGGGCAACGAGCGAGGGATTACGTCCGAAACCAGCTGGCAGACCATCGACAACGGCAACCGCGCACCCGGACTCTCCTACAACGACCTCGATGTTGGCAAGGAAGGCGGCACCCACTGGGTGGGCGTCGAGGCCGACGTCTCAATCCGACCCGGCTGGTTCTACCACGAATCGGAGGACTCGAAGGTCAAGAGCGCGTGGCAGCTCTTCGACATCTGGCTCCAATCCGTCGGCCGAGGCAGCAACCTCATCCTGAATGTCCCGCCCGATCGTCGCGGACTCATCCACGAGATCGACGCGTCCAACCTTGCCAAACTGGGGTCCCTGCTCAGCGATACCTTCGCGACAAACCTCGCCGCCAAGTGCACGCTGACGACATCCTCCGACCGCGACAATCCGGAGTACTCCCCCCTGAAACTCATCGACGGGAATCCCGACACCGCGTGGGCCGCGGCAGACGGCGAAGCCCAGCCGCATCTCACCTTGATTCTCAAGGAACCACGCGAGATCGACATCATCCGCATCGAGGAGATGATCGCGCTCGGGCAGCGGGTAAAGTCGTTCACCGTCTTCGCGATGACGGATGGGAACTGGCAGCCGGTGGCGTCCGCAACAACGATCGGCCCGCGTCGAGTCCTGAAGCTTCCCGCCCCGGTCACGACCAAGATGATCCGAATCCAGTTGACCGACTCGCTCGCGCCGCCCGTGATCTCGGAAGTTGGCCTTTACAAGCTCGCGCCTCTCAAGGAGTGACCCATGCGGATCCTGCTCGGCATCGGCTTGATGGTGATCGGGGGCGCGGTCATGCTCTACGGGGGAGGCGTGGCCGTTCGCGAGCTCGTCGGCATGTACGGTGCCGCGCTCAACTCCCCGATGGAAGACCCCAAGGGCGGCGAGCAGGCGGTGTCCGATCGGATGATGACCAACGTGAAGATCGGGGCGGTCGGTGCACTGCCATTCATCGTCGGCGTCGCGATCTTCAAGGGCGCACTTGTCCGGCGGGCGCTCCGATCTCGGCGGGTGTGAACCCAAGGATCAGCAGGTTCCGCTGGTTTGCCTTGAACGCGAAGTCAAAGAGGTCACCGAGAACCGGGATCTCTCCCACGAGGAAGTCGATCCCGACGTTCAGCAGCATCGACCGGATCTGACGATTCGAAGCGCCGAGCTTTCGGGCTTGGTGGACGATGTAGAGCGAGACGAGCGTCGTCAGAATGTCGCCGATGCCGGGGACAAGGCCCAGGAGCGGGTCGAGACCGATCCGAACCCCCGTGCCCGGGAGTTCGAACTCGCTGTCCATAAGTCGTGCCAACACCACCAGCTTGGCGGCGCGGGGATCGCCGGAGAGGTCCGGTTCGGGCGCACCGCCCCGGACCTTGACGTTCTCTCGCTCCATCAACGCCCCCTTCCCGCTGTCACGGCTTGGGCGTGCCCAGTGCACGGTCGATGGAGTCGCAGACTTCTGCCGCGATATCGACCGTGAACGCT
>JBEIUO010000499.1:0-3076 GCA_040374335.1 Phycisphaeraceae bacterium | reverse complement strand
GACCTCGCCGTAGGCGGGCGGGAACTCGGTAATGCCCCCCACCGTCCACGCGCCTGCGATATTGACGTTCCCGGAGGCCACAACTCGCGCCAGATCCGCGGCAGCGTTCCCGCCGAGCAACAAGTTGAGCGTCCCGGCGGTGGTCTGCGTGAAGGCGCCGGTCACGGTCAACTGCGATGCGGGGCCGAGGTCGAGCGTGCCCGAGTTCGAGAGCGCAGGCACGGAGAGGTCACGCCCGCCCGCGAGCGTCAGGGTTCCGCTGTTGGACGCGAGGGTCGTGCGACCGCTCACGGATGACGTGGCACCATCGATGCGAATCACCGCCGCGTTCGCTGCGACGTTGCGGCCGGTGCCGAGGTTAAGGGTCGCCCCGTTGGTGGCGACCCATTCGCCGCCAGAAAGCGTCCCACCCGTGAGGTTGTTCAGCGTGTCGAACGAGAAGGTCAATGTCCGCCCGGCGGCTTCCGCCGAGATGAGACCGTTGTTGGTCACCGTTGTGTTCGAGTTGTCGTTGAAGCTCAGGTTTCCACCCGTGCCCGGTGCGAGGCGAACGCTGCCGGTGGAGCTGATGGTCAGCGAGCCGGTACCCCCGAACCCACCAGTCACGAACCGCGTTCCTGGAGCGGAGCCCCCGGCAACGACGTCATCGTGAAGCGTGTACCCGAGCGCGAATCGAATCGCGGCGTTCGGCCCGGTAAGGTGCGCAGTTCCAAAGCGAGTCGTGCCCGATACCTGGAGCGAGGCGTTCGCGGGAATCAGGATGTCATTTGAAACCGCCACGCTCGAGAGGAGCCCGCCCGAAGGGGTGATCACCAACTCCGACCCAGAAGTAAAGGAGAGCGAACCGCCGCTGATCGTTCCCCCGGAGAGGTTCCACGATCCCGTCGACGCGTTCAGCGCGATCGTCGAGCCCGTGTTTGTGATCGTGCCCGTCACATTCACCGTTCCACCGCTTCGATCCCACGTGCCAATGCCCGCGATCGCGTTGAACGAGGTCACCAGGTTCAGCGTACCTCCGTCGATGTCCACCGTCCCAGCGTTCGTCCAACTGCTCTGCGGCGACATGTTCACCGTGCCGCTCGTCATCCGCAGCGTCCCGTTGTTCGTCAAGATGTTTGGCGAGATCGTCAGCACCTGCGTCCCCGCCGCCAGGATCAGGCCATTGTTGATCGCCGTAGCGTTGCTGAAGTCGTTGATCGTCAGCGGGCCGCCAGACGTCGGGTCCAGCCGGATCACGCCGCTTGCGGTGATCGTCCCCGTGCCGCTGCCACCGAACGCGAACTGCACCGTGCGCGTCCCCGTTGCCGCGCCCTTCGCGATGATCTCGCCGTTGAACGTCGCTCACGGCGCAACCCGTACCGCCGTGCTCCCGCCCGACAGCCTCGCCGCGGCAAACGACGTCGTCCCCGCGAGCGTCACCGCTCCGACCGGGATGCGTATCTCACCACCAATGGTCAAGTTGCTCAGGGTGCTACCGCCGGCTCCCGCCACCGTCATCGCCGCGCCGTTCGTGAGTGTGTACGTGCCACCACTCAACGACCCGCCCGACAGAGTGATCGGGGAGTCGCTCGTCGCCGTGGTCGAGACCGTCAGGGTGCCGCCACTGAAGTTGATCGCCTCCTGCGACGCAAGGCTCCGGATCGTCCGACTGCCAGTCGTCGCGCTAAAGGCGATCTCCGAGAGCGCCGTCGCCGGAATGGTCACATCGTCCGCCGCGACCGGGATCGCGTCGTTCGACCAGTTCAGTGCATCGTGCCAGTTGGCCGTCCCGCCCCACCGTCCCACGAAACCGCCGCGAGCACTTCTCGGACCTCAAGCCCTTCCATCGCGGGAATCGCGGCCCCGGCGTTCAGCAGCAAGTGACGGGCACCGTTCACAACAACTCCGAGGCGGTTCAGCATCTTCTGCTCCCTAATCACAAGACCACCAGTCAAACCACGAAGCACCCAATGGCCCAAGCCCCTCTTCACTCCAACTCCGAAACTGCGAACCGCTGCCTCGCGGGGGCCAGCTTTTGTGCCAAGAACATTGACTTGACATATATATCGCAGCCCGATATATTGCCGTGCGACCACAGGAGTCCCACCGTGCCTCCCAAAGACGACACCCAAGACCACGCCGAACTCGTCGTTCTCTCCCTCCTCGACGAACGACCCCTCTACGGCTACGCAATAACCAAGGAAGTCGCCGCCCGATCCGACGGCAAACTCCGCCTCACGCCCGGCGTTCTCTACCCGCTGCTCAAGCAACTCGAGGACGCGGAACTGGTGACCAGCTCGTGGGAAGAAGTGAAGGCCGACGACGCACCCCCCGAGGACTCCGGGCGCCGCCGCAAGTGGTACACCCTCTCGCCCAAAGGCCGCAAACGCCTCTCGAAGCGAATCGCCTCCCACCGCGCCTGGCGGTCCATCATCGACGCCTTCATCCCCGGCGACCGCAGCCCCGAGGAGGCCTCCTCGTGAGCCAACCCCTGGCCCGAATCTCCCCCACCACTGAACGCGACACCATCGCCGCCTGGCTCGACGTGCTGGTCGCCGTCCTCGACCTTCCCGACGATCAACGCCGCTCCGTCCGCGCCGAACTCGAATCGCACCTCCGCGAGCGAGTGCGGGATCTGATCCTCTCCGGCGACTCCGAGCATCAGGCCGCCAAGACCGCCATCGCCGAACTCGGCGATGCAGCGAGCCTTGCCCGTCGATATTCACGAACCATCGAACCCTCTCACAGGAGGTCTCTCATGCAGGTAGCAGCACTGTCGGTCGCGGGCGCGGCGTTGGCTTTCGGGATCGGCGCTGTCGGCGGCCGAACCAGCCAACCCGAGCCCACCCCCAAGGTCGTCGAGGGTGTGCAGGTTGATGTAACGGGCCCCCAGGCCCAGGTTAAGGCCCGGGTCTTCGAGGAGTCCGCGAGCCAGGCCCGCTTGGCCCTCGCGGGAGTCATGATCAAGGGGCCTGCGGAGATCCGGTGGTCGGATTTCATCGCAACGATCAGCGCTGCACTTCCCATCAAGACCATCAGGTGGGATGTGCTGACCTCGTCGGGCATCCAGTCCGAGGATGTCATCCGCATCCCACAG
>JBEIUO010000689.1:0-2273 GCA_040374335.1 Phycisphaeraceae bacterium | reverse complement strand
GTCCTGGATCGCCGGGCTAGCCCCCAAGCTGAATCGCTCCACCATCTCAGGGATGATCGCACGTTTGGCGATGTCCTCGCGGGAAGCCGCCCCGTGTTCGGGGTGGTTCAGTAAGGATCTGTACAGGCCCGCGGCAGTGGAGTTCGCGGACAGGATCTGCTGTCGGCGGCTGGGCTGTCCTGGGGTGGGGGCGGCCCCTCCTGATCGCCCCGGCTTCCACGGGGTGAGGGTGACGCCGTAGCGTTCGGCCAGCAGTTCGAGAGCTTCGCGGAAGTCGAGCTTGAGGTACTTGCGGATGAAGCTGATGGCGTCGCCGCCCGCGCCGCAGACAAAGCAGTGGAACAGTCCCTTGTGGGGCACGACCGCCATGGAGGGGTTATGGTCGTCGTGGAACGGGCAGAGGGCTTTGTACTCGCGCCCGGCGGGACGGAGCTTCACGAACTCGCCGACGACGGCCACAATGGGTGCCGCAGCGAGCACCTTGGCGATGTCGTCCTGACCGTCGAGTTTGCTTCGTCCTGAAGAGTGCATGTGAGAGACCACGCCGAAACCCGGGCGGCCGGGTGTGATGCGCCATGACCGTGAAAACGAAACGCAGACCGTCGGGAGGAGGCCCGGCAAGAGGGAGAGAAGATCTTGGCCCCCGGCCGGTTGGGGCAGGAGACGACAGGCCGCGGGTGGGCGCTCGGGTTGGGGATTCGTCCGCCGAGGCATATGGCCCTGGGGCCGCCTGGGGAGTCCGGAGAGTGAGCGCTCCCGAATCAATCCATAAGGTAGCACACCCTCGTCGGGCAGCAAACAATCTCCCAGATTTGAATGGGTCCTGCCGACTGGGCCGACTGTATCGGTCCTGACGGCTGTTCACCCCCCGGAGCCCACCTGTGGAGCGAGTACGCGTCCAGTTTATTGGTCGGGTTCAGGGCGTCGGCTTCCGAGCAACGGTCCGCACGATCGCCCGGGCGTTTTCCGTCACGGGCTGGGTCCGAAACGAGGAGGATGGATCTGTGACCGCGGAGATCCAGGGCACACGGGGGGACATCGATCTTCTCCTCGCCCGCCTCCGAACCCGGATGGAGGGCTTCATCCGGTCCGAAACCCTCGACCCCATCGCCACCGTCGGCAATGAGGACCACTTCGAAATCCGCCGCTGAGAGCACCACATGCCCCGCACCGTCCGAGCAGGCCTCGTGCAGTACCGTTGCGAACTCTCCGGCAATGAGCCGATTGAGCGACTCAAGACCCACACCACCGACAAAGCCGAGGCGTTCATCCGCCAGGCCGCGGCGAAGGGTTGCCAGATCGTCTGTCTGCAGGAGTTGCTCAATGCGCCGTACTTCGCGGCCGAGCAGTCTCTGAAGTGGTATGACGCGGCCGAACCGATCGAAGGAGGGCCCACCATCACCCGGCTGCGCGAACTCGCCCGTACGCTCACGATCGCGATCGTTGCGCCCATCATGGAACGCACGATGGCCGGGGTCTACTACAACTCCGCCGCCGTGATCGACGAACGGGGCGCGACCGTGGGGGTCTACCGAAAGAACCACCTGCCGCAGTGCCTTCCCGGGTTCTGGGAGAAGTTCTACTTCAAGCCGGGGGACCTTGGGTACCCGGTGTTCGATGTGGGTTTCGCCAAGATCGGCGTGTACATCTGCTACGACCGTCACTTCCCAGAAGGGGCGAGAGAACTCGGGCTCAACGGAGCCGAGATCGTGTTCAATCCCAGCGCGACCGTCGCGGGACTGAGCGAGTACCTGTGGAAGATCGAGCAGCCCGGGCACGCCGTGGCCAATCAGTACTTCGTCGGCGCGATCAACCGTGTCGGCACGGAGGCTCCCTGGAACGTCGGCGAGTTCTACGGCCAGTCCTACTTCTGTGACCCTCGCGGTCAGGTCGTCGCGCAGGCGTCACGCGACAAAGACGAACTCGTTGTCGCCGATCTCAAAATGGACCTGATCGAGGAGGTTCGCCGCGTGTGGCAGTTCTACCGCGATCGGCGTCCTGACACGTACTCCGGCCGCTGATCAGATCTCGACGTACGCCCGCAGACCCTGCAACCCGCCCTCGCGTCCGAAGCCCGACTCCTTAAACCCACCGAACGGGCTCGCCGGATCGAACTTGTTGTAGGTGTTCAGCCAAACCACGCCCGCTTTCAGCTTCCGCGCCGTGTCGAAGATCTTCGAGCCCTTGTCGGTCCACACGCCCGCGGCTAGGCCGTACGGGGAGTTGTTGGCGCGCGTGATCGCCTCCTCAGGCGTGCGGAAGCTCATCACGCT
>JBEIUO010000275.1:0-4661 GCA_040374335.1 Phycisphaeraceae bacterium | reverse complement strand
GCCGGCGTCGCCTGCGGGCAGCAGTGGGTCAGCATCGGCCCCTCGCAGATCACCGGCTTCGACGGCTCCACCGGACGCGTGAGCGCAGTCGTCTGCCACCCAACCGATCCGCTCGTCCTGTACATCGGCGGCGCGGACGGCGGCGTCTGGAAGTCCACCGACGCCGGACTCACGTGGGCCTGCCTCACCGACGCCTTCGTCACCCCCATCGGCGCCCTCGCGATGAGCCCGCTCGATCCTCAGACCATCTACGCCGGTACGGGCGAAGGAAACTTCGCGAACCACTCGCGCCCAGGCGCGGGCATCCTGAAGACCACCGACGGCGGCGCGACCTGGACCGAACTCGGCGTCGCGGAGTTCGCCGGGCGCTCGATCTCGCGCATCAACATCCATCCCAATCAGCCCGAGCGCCTGCTCGTCGGGGTCGTCGGCGCCGGCGGATTCCCGCTCCTCGCCGCGGCAAAGGGCCACCCGCAAGCCACCGGCCCGCGCGGGTTGTGGCGTTCAAACGACGGTGGCGTAACCTGGGCCCAGGTCGGTGGCCTCCCGGACCTCGACGTGACCGACGTCATCCGCGCACCGGGCACACCCTCGACCATCCTCGCGGCAGTCGGCCAGATCACCGGCTCACCATCGAACGGCATCTACCGCTCCGCAAGCAACGCCTCGTCGTGGACCCGCATCACCGCAGGCCTCCCGCCCATCGCGGAGATCGGCCGCATCGGACTCACCGCCTCCCCCGCGCAGCCCGGTCGCTTCTACGCCTTCATCGCACGCCCCTGCGATGCATCCGGCGGCGGCGCAACCACCCGCGGCATCTACCGCAGCGACGACAGCGGCGCGACCTGGACGCAGGTGAACGCGTCCTCGTACCAGTCCACCTACGGCTGGTACTTCACGACGATCGCCGCGCACCCGACCAATCCCGCCGAGGTCTGGATCGGCGCACTTGGTTCGTTGCGGTCAGTCAACGCGGGCTCCACGTTCTCGTCCATGGGCGTGCCGCACCCCGACGTGCATGCGTACGCGTGGGACGCCTCCGGTCGTCTCATCTCGGGCGACGACGGCGGTGTTCACCGCTACGACGGCACCGTGTGGACCACGCTGAACGCGGGCCTCACACTCACGCAGTGCTACGCCGGAATCTCGACGCACCCGACCGACCCCGCGAAGATCCTCGTCGGTCTCCAGGACAACGGCAGCGCGCTCCGCGAGAGCGAAACCAGCACCGTGTGGCGATCCGTCTACGGCGGCGACGGCGGATGGACGCAGATCAATCAGCAAGACCCCAGCGTGATGTTCGTCGAGTTCCAAGGCACCGGCAACCTCGGCCGATCCACCAACGGCGGCGCTTCGTTCGTCGATGTCGGCGCGGGCCTTACCGGCCGCAACTGCTTCTTGCCTCCATACCTCATCGACCCCGACAACCCCTCGCGCATCATCTACGCTACCGAGTCCACGTGGGTCTCCACGGACAGCGGCGCGTTCTTCGAAGTCCTCGGCGCAGACGTCACCGCCGGCGGAACCGCGGCGATCCGCTCCATGGCCATCGCACCCTCGGAGTCCCGCTACGTCTACGTCTCGACCAACGACGGCCGCGTCCTCGCCTCCGTCGACAGCGGCGCATCCTTCGCTCTGTGCATCACCGGCCACCCCGGTTGGCCCCGCTGCACCCGCGAGATCTTCGTAAGCCCCGACGACCCGCGCCTGCTGTACGTCGCCGCCGCGGGGTACAACTCGCAGCGCGTGCTGCATTCAACGGACGCAGGCGCATCGTGGAACGTGGTCGGAAGCGGGCTGCCGAATCTCCCGGTGAACACAGTCGCCGCCGACGTGCGCGTCAACCCGCACCGTGTCTTCGCCGGAACCGAAGAAGGCGTCTGGGTCCGCGAAGGCGGCGTCTGGTCCCGTTATGGCGTCGGAATCCCCCGCGTCCCCGTCATCGACCTGCTCGTCGAACCAGCCCGCAACCGCGTCATCGCCTCAACCCAAGGTCGCGGCGTCTTCATCGCCCCCCTCTGCCCCGCCGACTTCACCAACGACGGCGGTGTCGACGGCGACGATGTCATCGCGTTCTTCGCGGCATGGGACGTCTCCGCCCCGCGCGCAGACATCAACGCCGACGGCGGTGTCGACGGGGATGACATCATCGCCTTCTTCGCACGCTGGGACAACGGCTGCTAACCGATCGGCTTACCGCGTCGCCGGCGATCGCAGCCGTTCCACAATCACCGGAATCGCGGGCGGCTCCGTGTACGGATCATCATCGCACAGGAACATCGGCCGCACCGCATCCAGTATCGACCGCGGCTGCAGCGCGGCGCGATGGTCCGCGTCTACCACCACATACTCCCACGCGTCCGATGCACACGCCGATTCCTTCGTCACCACGCCATCACCGATCGTGTCGCTCGCCCGCGTCAACGACCGCAGAAGGTCCCCCGATGTCTCATCCCCCAGCACCTTGCGAACCGCCTTCGATCCCGCGAGCCCCGCCAACGCCGATCCCTCCGGCGCCGCCCAGCGGCACACGATGATCGTCGTCGGCAGATCCGCCGGCAGCGGCCGCGCGTTGAGGCTCTTCAAGAACTCCGACCCCGGCGTCAAGTCCCTCCCCGCCTCGCCGTTGCCGTCATCGTTCCGGAACAGGTCCAGCCAGTCCGCATCCTCCGGCTCGATCACCCGCGCCAGTCGCTCCCGAATCTCCAGCACCGACCGAAACCGCGCGAACTCCGACCCGTTCACCGGCGTCCCCACCGTGATCAACCGTTCGACCTCCGGCAGGTCGTACCGCCCGCGGACAATCCCGCAGTACCCGTCCGCCCTCGTGATCGCGTCGCGTGCCACCAGGCCACCCATCGAGTGCCCCACCAGCGTCACATGCCGCGCACCCCGCGTGTGCAGATCCCGCAGTGCCTCCAGCAACCCAGCGCCCGAGTCCGCCACCGCTTGATCGTTCGGATAGTCAAACTTCGCGACGCATTGTCCATCCCGCGAGAGCGCCGGCCCCAGTGTGTCCCACAGATTCCCCGGTTCATCCAGCCCGTGAACCAGCAGCACCACGTTCACCGGCGAATCCTGCCCGACCATCGCGACCCAACGCATCTCCGGGCATTCCAGTTCTTCCGAGCCAGGTGCCCGCTCGAGGAAGAATACGCCCCTGGGAGTTCCATTGGTCGGGGGAGCCTCCAGCGCCGCCTTCGCCTTGTCGATCTGCCCCTCAACCCACCCCGTCGCCCGCTCCAGCGCAGTGGGCCTCTCCTGCCCCCAGCTCGTCGAGGCAAAGGCCAGCATCAGCACTCCGATGGCGCACGTTCGGGTCATCCGTCTCCATTGTTCGGCAGAACGCCCCGTCGGTTACCGGTTGGCGGGTCCCCATGACCCCTGATACGGTAGCTTCGTGCGATTCCACGGTGTCATGGCGGTGCGAGACGAAGCGGACATCGTCCGGGAATGCCTCGAACACCTCGCAACCTGGTGCGACGCCGTCCACGTCCTCGATACCGGCAGCACCGACGGAACTTGGGACATCATCCAGGACCTCGCCCGCCACGAACCCCGCATCAAACCCGTCGGCCGCGAGGAGATCATCTTCGAGAACGACGTCCGTGGCATGATCTTCGAACGCGTCCGCCACACCTTCGAGCCCGGTGACTGGGTCGGCCGCCTCGACGCCGACGAGTTCTACCACGTCGATCCACGCCAGTTCGTCGCCGAGCACGTCCGCCCCCACGAGGGCCGCGTCTTCGCTCAGGAATACGAGTTCGTCGTCACCCGATCCGAGTGGGACGCATGGCAACGCTCCGCCACCCCGCCCGACCACCCCGCCCGATCCGTCGTCGAGGCCCGCCGCGCCTACGTCACCGACCCCGTCCCCGAACCCCGCCTCTTCCGCTTCCGTCGTGGCATGCGGTGGGGGGTCGGTCACCCAAACCCGTTCAATCCCGGACTTCCGGCCTGGCAGCGGATCCCAGTCCGCCACTACCGCTGGCGCAACCCCGTGCAGATGCAGGCCCGCTGTCACCTCCGGGCCACGACCGTCGCCGTCAGCGAACACGGCGAGCACTGGAAGCAGGACGATCTACAGAGCTGGATCTACCCCGACGACTGCAATCGCATCCGCTGGTACGACGGCCACTCAGAGCCACGCAACGACCTCAACCACCTCGGCGGCCAGGCCCGCCGCCTCGTGCAGCGCGTGCTCTACGGCACCGGCCTCGTTCACCTCCTGGACCTCACCCGTAACGGGTGGGGACCTCAAGACAAGCCGCGCCCCTGGGTTGGCAGCGAGGCCTCAGGGCTGCTACCTTGATCGCATGGCAATTCTCGTCAACAAAGACACGCGCGTGATCTGTCAGGGCATTACCGGCGCCTTCGGCGCAGTGCACACCCGCGGGTGTCACCTCTACGGCACCAAGATGGTCGGCGGCGTGACGCCCGGCAAGGGCGGAACCAAAGACGACAACGGCCTGCCCATCTTCGACACCGTCGAAGCCTCCGTGAAGGCAACCGGCGCCAACGCCACCATGATCTTCGTGCCCCCGCCCTTCGCGGGCGACGCCATCCTCGAAGCCGCGTACGCGGGCATCCCCCTCATCTGCGCCATCACCGAGGGCGTCCCCGTGCAGGACATGATCAAGGTCCGTGCCATCATCGATGAG
>JBEIUO010000079.1:0-7811 GCA_040374335.1 Phycisphaeraceae bacterium | reverse complement strand
TGCCGGTCCAGTAGTCGCAGGAGTGCTTCACGATGGAGGTGGAGACGGCGCGCTGGAGCCGGAAGGAGGGAAGGGCGGGGACCTCGGGGGGCATGTACTCGTTGCTGGTGCCCTCGCCGCGGATGGCGGCGATGGGGAGGACAAAGTCGCCGAGCTTGGCTTTTTTGAGGCCGCCGCATTTGCCGAGGAAGAGGACGGCCTTGGGCCCGACGGCGGAGAGGAGGTCCATGACGGTGGCGGCCATGGCGGAACCCATGCCGAAGTTGAGGATGGTGATGTTTTCGGCGGTGGCGGACTGCATGGGGCGGTCGCGGCCGATGACGGGGACGCCGAAGCGTTCGGCGAAGAGTTCGACGTAGTTGGAGAAGTTGGAGAGGAGGACGTACTCGCCGAAGTCCTCGAGTGCTCGGCCGGTGTACCGGGGGAGCCAGTCGCGGACGATTTCTTCCTTGGTCTTCATGGAGGAAGAATAACGGCTCTGTCGGCGCGGGGGAAGAAGTGCCGGAGCGGCGTTTGCCAACGAGAAGCGGGTGGGCGGTGGAAGCGGAGGCGAGTGCCGCGGCTGCACCGGTTCGTCCGACTGCTGGGTTGCCGCATTGGGGCTTGCTCCGGGTTCTCGTTTGATCGCCAAAACCCCTCGGGGGTGATTACCAAGCACTCGGGGGACGTTTTTGTTGCTACACGCGTCGGATCGAGTAGGCTGAGCGACTCTCATCGCCCCGGAGCCCCGTCATGAAGTTTCATCCCGTAGCCCTTTCTGCTTCTGTTCTGTTTGTCCTTGCAGGAGGGGCCTTCGGTCAGTCGTCCCCGGTTCCCACGTCGACCTTTGTGAACTGGGAGACGCCGCATGTAAATCCGCTGGACCTGACGCCCGACCGGCGGCTGCTGCTGGCGGTGAACACGGCGAACAACTCGCTCGATGTGTTTGATGTGGAACGGGCTCGTCCCCGGCTGGTGGGGTCGGTTTCGGTGGGGTTGGATCCGGTCACGGTGCGGGCGGTGGATTCTCAGACGGCGTGGGTGGTGAATCACGTGTCGGATTCGATCAGCGTGGTGGACCTGGCGACGATGCGGGTGGTGCGGACGGTGGACACGGAGGACGAGCCGTGCGATGTGGTGTTCGCGGGTTCGCCTCGACGGGCGTTTGTGTCGTGCTCGCAGGTGAATCTGGTGCAGGTGTTCGACGCGGTGGCGCCGTCGCAGGCGGTGGGGAGCGTGCTGATCGGGGGAGAGGATCCGCGGGCGATGGCGGTGAGCCCGGATGGGTCGACGGTGTACGTCGCGGTGTTTGAGTCGGGCAATGGATCGACGATTGTCGGGGGCGGGAGCATGGGGCCGGGGACGATCGCGTTTCCGCCGAACGCGGTGAGTGATCCGCTTGGGCCGTATGCGGGCGTGAACCCGCCGCCGAACGCGGGGATGGGGTTCTTTCCGCTGATCACGGGGGGGTTGCCCGCGCCGCTGGCGGTGGGGTTGATTGTGAAGCAGGATGGTCTTGGGCGCTGGATGGACGACAACAACGGGGACTGGACGTCGCTGATCTCGGGGCCGAACGCGAGCCGCTCGGGGCGTCTACCAGGGTGGAACCTGCCGGACCGTGATCTCGCGGCGATTGACGCGTCGACGCTGTCGGTGACGTATACGACGCGCCTGATGAACATGTGCATGGCGGTTGGCGTGAACCCGGCTACGGGCGCGGTGAGTGTTGTGGGGACGGACGCGACCAACGAGGTGCGCTTCGAGCCCAACGTGAACGGGCGGTTCGTGCGGGTGAAGATCGCGAGCGTGCCGGCGGTGGGGCCTTCGGGCGCGACGGTCGCCGACCTGAACCCGCACCTCACCTACGCGACGCCGACGATCCAGCAGTCCCAGCGCGACGTCTCCGTTGGCGATCCGCGGGCGATTGTGTGGAACGCGGCGGGGACACTGGGCTTTGTCGCGGGGATGGGGTCCAACAACGTGGCCGCGATTGATGCGACGGGCGCTCGGGCCGCGTTGCCGACGATCGAGGTGGGCGAGGGACCGACGGGGCTCGCGCTCGACGAGTCGCGGGACCGCCTGTATGTGCTGAATCGGTTTGACGCGAGCGTGTCGGTGGTGAATCTGTCGGCGTGGGCGGAGGCGGGCCGGCTTTCGCTGTTCGAGCCGACGCCGACCGTCATCAAGACCGGGCGCAAGCACCTGTACGACACGCACAAGAACTCGGGGCTTGGGCAGGCGTCGTGCGCATCGTGCCATGTGGATGCGAGGATGGATCGGCTCGCGTGGGACCTTGGCGATCCATCGGGGATAATGCAATCGCTGGGCGCAAACAACCTGGGCGCGAATCTGCCGGGGCTTGCGCCCGGGAGCGCTCCGATCCCGTTCCAGCCGTTCCATCCGATGAAGGGCCCGATGACGACGCAGACATTCCAGGACATCATCGGCAAGGAGCCGCTGCACTGGCGTGGCGATCGATCGGGGCTGGAGGCGTTCAATCCGGCGTTCATCGGGCTGCAGGGGGACGACGCGAACCTGACGACCACGGAGATGCAGGAGTTCGAGAACTTCCTCGCGACGATCACGTACCCGCCGAATCCGTTCCGCAACTTCGACAACACGCTCCCCACGAGCCTGGCGCTGACGGGACACTACAAGACCGGGCGTTTCGGCGGCGCGGGCCAGCCCCTGCCCAACGGCAACGCGGTGAACGGCCTCGCGATCTACCGGTCGTCCACGCGGCGGATCGACATGGGGGCTCTGGCCTGCGTGACGTGTCACACGCTGCCAACCGGCGCGGGCACGGACTACCGGTTCAACGGTTCGGTGTACCAGCCGATCGCGCCGGGGCCGCAGGGCGAGCGGCACTTGATGATGGTTTCGACCGATGGTTCGACGAACACGGCGATCAAGGTGCCGCAGATCCGCAACGCGTACGAGAAGACGGGGTTCAACACCACGAAGCTGGAGAACACCGCGGGCTTCGGGTATCTGCACGATGGATCGGTGGACTCGATCGAGCGTTTCGTCGCCGAGCCGGCGTTCAACGTGGTCAGCGATCAGGAAGTGGCGGACCTGACGGCGTTGATCTTGGCGTTCTCGGGGTCTGAGCTCCCGCAGGGTTCGCCAACCAACATCTTCGAGCCGCCGGGCCCGCTGAGCAAGGACACGCACGCCGCGGTGGGTGCGCAGACGACGCTGGTGAGCGAGGGGAGTGCGCCCGGGGCGCAGCTGCTGCTGATCAACACGATGATCTCTCTCGCGAACACGAACAAGGTGGGTCTGGTGGTGAAGGGCGTGGTCGCGGGGGAGCCGCGGGGGTACACGTACACGGGGGTGAACACGTTCGCTGCGGACCGTGCCGGGCAGACGATCTCGGCCTCGGCGTTGCGGTCGCTGGCGGGTCCGGGCGGCGAGCTGACGTACATGATCGTTCCGAAGGGGAGCGAGACGCGGATCGGGATCGACCGCAACGTGGACGGCTGCCGCGACGGGGACGAGCGGCTGGGGTTGTGCGGCACGCGGCCGTTGTGCCCGGCGGACATCACGGGTGATGGCGGCGTGGACGGTGACGACATCATCGCGTTCTTCGGCGCGTGGGACGCGTCGCAGATGGACTACGACTTCAGCGGCGGGACGGACGGGGACGACGTGATCGTGTTCTTCGCGGACTGGGACGCGGGGTGCTGAGCGGCGGGGCTACTTGGCGAGACGCATGGTGTCGATGATGTCGCCGTCGAGGTCGCGGGTGGTCATTTCGAGTGTGGATCCGTGGACGTTGAAAAGCAGGTGGTGGTGGCCCCGGTAGGTTGCGCGGCTGAACCAGGAGCGGAACGGGGCTGGGTTCTCGAGGTTGCCCCCGCCGCCGCCGGCCTGGATGTAGACGACGCCTTTGGTGGCGACACCTTCTTCGTTGATGGGGAAGGAGCGTTCGTAGCTGTGGAGGTGGCCGTACATGACGAGGTCAATGCCGAGCGTGGGGTAGAGCGCGGCGAGCGGGCGCAGGCGAGGGTCACCACCGGCGGAGGGTTCGCCCTTCCATGTGTCGCCGTAGTCGTCGCCGTCGGAGGAGTAGACGGCGTGGTGATGGCAGACGATTTTCCATGTGGCGGTTGAGGCGGTGGCGCTCGACTTGAGCCACTCGTGCTGAAGGCCACCGGGCGCGAACTCGGCGTCGGGGCGGTTTGTGTCGAGCATGAAGAACTGGGCGTTGCCGAAGGTGAACGTGTAGAAGCCTTCGGGATCTGGGAGGACGTGGTACTTCTTGTACCAGTGGAGATCGCCCTCACCGTTTCCCGCGACGGGGAACACGGGAACGCGGGAGTGAAGCTGGTTCATCCCGAGGAAGTACTCGAGGTTCCATTGGAACTTGTTGGGTTCTTTGCCGCCGTCGGTGAGATCGCCGAGGTTGACGACGAAGTCGGGGCGATGGTCCCAGATGTGCTTGGCGACGCGGTTGTTGATGTGCGGGCGTGCTTCGGTGTCGCCGAGGACTGCAAAGCGGAAGGGCTCGTGGGGCTTGACGGCGGTGCGGAACGTGAGAGTGCCGGAGTCGATGGTCTGGCCGGATTCATCGGTGGCGAGGACGCGGTAGTAGTATGGAGTCGAGGGTGAGAGGCCGTCGATGCGGGTTTCGTGGATGCGCGCGGGGGTCGAGAGTTCGATGCGGTGCGCGAGCGGGAGCGTGGGACCGTGTTCGAGGACGGCGCGGGTGGGACGATCGGTTTCCCACAGGATGGCGATGGAGTCCTGCGTGACGGAGTTGAGATACGGGCCGGCGGCGAAGTGGAGGCGGCCGGGGAAGACCCAGCCCTCGTGAAGGGCGGTCTTCATCATCTCGAAGCGGCGTGCGATCTGGTCTGAGGAGAGGGCTTCGTGGTAGAGACGGGCCCACGGGGCGAGGTTGCCGATCTGCATGTGGGGCTCGTTCTGGGTATACGCGGCGATTTCCAGGCGAGCGGCGGGACCGGCCTTCAGCGCGGCACGGTCGATGGGAATGCCACCGAACTGACGGCCGTTGACGAAGAGTTGGAGGTCCTCGCCGTTGAAGACCCCGACGATGTGGTACCACCACTCCTGGTGCGCGAGTCGGCGCACGGGGGAGCTGATCTGCGTCTGCGCGTCGGCACCCCCGATAAGCAGGGCGGTGTGATCGTGGAACCCCAGGGCCCACGGGGTGCGTTCTCCGTCGCGCGCGGCGAGGAGGATGCCGACGGGTTGGTTGACGTGGTCGCAGACCCAGAGTTCGCAGGTGAATGGGCCGTCGGGCAGATGGTCACCGGCGAGGAGATTGGTTCGGCGGTCGGTGGGCGTGAGGCCTTGGAAGAGCATCGGCGGAGGAGGCGTGTCGAGCGTCTTCGGTGGATCGCGGAAGCACTCGGGCCGAGGGCCGATGGTGTTTGCGGCTTCCGCGGGAAGGACGTACTCGGGAACGAAGCACCACTCCTTCATCTCGTGTTCCGGATGCGAAGGAGTGATGAGCGAGACGAGAATCGCGAAGGCTGCTGAAAGCATGGGTGGTACCTCTGCGGGGTGGAGAGATCCTACAACGCGGGCGCGCGAAATGGCCTCGTGAGTATGAAGGTTGCATGAAGCGAGCGATTCGGGGCTGACAGAGGATCGAGCTTCGGGGATAGTTGTGCTTCGTACGGCCTTTGCGCACCCTTGGAGATTCCGATGCTCTCTTCACGCATGCTCGCCACGATCGCGGGTGTTGTCGCTTGTGCTCCTGCGTTTGCGGTGAACGAGATCCGGGTTGGGCCGTTTCTGCAGGACGCCGAGCCGAACAGCGTGTGGGTGGTGTGGGAGACGACCGAGGGCGGGACGCCGCAGGTGGAGTTTGGGCTGACCGCCGCGCTGGGGAGCAGCGTCACGGGGACGTCGGAGGCGAGCCAGGGGACAGCGGCGATTCACAACGCGCGGCTGGTGGGGCTGGTGCCGAACACGCCGTACTACTACAGGGTGCGGACGGGGACGACGGTGAGCGCGGTGTATCGGTTTCGCACGCCGCCGGTTGCTGCGTCGGAGGCTTCGTTCCGGTTCGTGGCGTACTCGGACACACAGGGTGGGTCGATCTCGAACAAGCACACCGAGGTGATCAACCAGGGGGTGATCGGGTTTGTGACGCAGAACTTCGGGGCGGAGTTGAGCGATCACCTGGCGTTCTCCATCGAACCGGGGGACTTGGTGTCGAACGGCGCGGTGTACGAGCAGTGGAAGACGCAGTGGTTCGATGAGGAGCAGAACCTGATCCGTCATGTGCCGCCGTATCCGGTGCCGGGGAACCACGAGGAGGATTCGCCGTGGTTTTTCAGGTACTTCAAGCTCCCGGCGAACGGCACGGCGGGGTACCTGGAGCACTGGTGGTACAAGGATTACAGCAACGTACGGATCATCGGGCTGGACTCGAACGATGGGTACCGGATTCCGGCGCAGTTGGATTGGCTGGACGGGGTGCTGGCGGACGCGGCGACGCGCGGGAACATCGACTTCGTGTTTGCGCAGATGCACCATCCGCACAAGAGCGAGATGTGGACGCCGGGGGAGCTCGACTACAGCGGGGAGATCGTGCGGCGGCTGGAAACGTTCAGCACGTCGACAGGGAAGCCTTCGATTCACTTCTTCGGCCACACGCACGCGTATTCGCGTGGGCAGAGCAGGGATCACAACCACCTGTGGGTGAACGTGGCGAGCGGGGAGGGGGATCTGGACTATTGGGGCCTGGTGCCGCCTCGGGACTACGAGGAGTTCGGGCGTTCGTTCATCGACTGGGGCTTTGTGCTGATGGAGGTGGAGGCGGGAGCGAACCCGAAGTTCAGGCTGCGGCGGATCAGCCGCGGGAACGATTTCGTCGCGCGGAACAACGAGGTGATGGACGACATCACTGTTCGGAGGTACAGCAACAGGCCGGCGACGCCGGTGACGGTATCGCCGACGGGGGCGGGGATACCGGCGGACGACGTGGTGTTGCAGGCGGGAGCGTTTAGCGATGCGGACGGGAACACGCACGTGGAGAGTCAGTTTCAGGTGACGGCGGTGGCGGGTTCGTACGGTGCGCCGGTGGTGGACAAGTGGACGCGGTTCGAGAACTGGTATGCGCCGCCGGGCGCGACCGGTGCGGCGAACGGATACGCGAGCGTGAACACCGTGGCGGACCCGGACGTGAGCCGGACGGTGGTGGCGGAGCTTGCGCCGGGGACGACGTACTACTGGCGGGTTCGTTACCGGGACAGCGGGCTGGCGTGGAGCGAGTGGTCGAACGAAGGGTCGTTCACGACGGGCGCGGCGATCACGGGCGCGTGCTGCCTGACCTCGGGATTCTGCACGACGCTACGCGAGAGCGAGTGCGTGGCGCAGCGCGGGACGTACCAGGGGGACCTGACGAGTTGCACGCCGAGTCCGTGCCCGCCGGTGGAGCTTCTGTTCGCGGAGGACTTTGAATCGATTGCGCTGGGACCGAACGTGAACGAGGGTCTTGCGGGCGCGAACGTGTGGTCGGCGACGCCGCCGACGGGCTGGAGCGTTGATCGCAGCGGCGTGCCCGCGGGGGGTGTGACGGAGTGGCGTGGGTGGGGTTTCGCGTCGCGTCCATGGTGGGCGCAGACGGCGGGGGATCAGCTGCGCACGCAGTTCACACTGGGAACGGGGACGGTGGCGATCGCGGACCCGGACGAGTGGCACGATCTCGGGCGTGATCCGGGGACGTACAACACGTTCCTCACGACGCCGGCGATCTCGCTCGCGGGCGCGGCTGCTCGCACGGCGCGGATCGTGGTGGATTCGAGCTGGCGGCCCGAGGTGACGCAGACGGCGACGATTCTCGCGTCGTTTGA